>CALEOQ010000368.1 GCA_937910255.1 uncultured Caulobacteraceae bacterium
GGGTGCACGTGCGCGCGATGTCGATGTACTTAGCGAGTAGTCAAGGTGTGCGCTCTACTTATTGATTTTTTTTTTTCAAGCAGAAGACGGCATACGAGATTACGACGTGACTGGAGTTCAGACGTGTGCTCTTCCGATCTCGTCATCCTGTCGGGCTATCTGCGGCGCCTGGGACCGAGGGTGCTGGCGGCCTTTCCCGGTCGCATCCTCAACATCCATCCCGGCCCCCTGCCACAGTTCGGCGGGGAGGGGATGTACGGCGCCCGGGTCCATGAGGCGGTGATCGCCGCCGGCGTGGCCGAAAGCGGGGCGGTCATCCATGTGGTGGACGGTGACTATGACCATGGCCCGGCCATCGCGCGCCTGCGCGTGCCCCTCGCGCCCGGCGACACCGCCGAAACCCTCGGCCAGCGCATCACGGCCCTGGAGCCGGGCTTCTATCTCGAGACCCTGAAGGCCATCGTCGCCGGGAAGATCGCCCTGCCCATCGCCCCATAGGCGGACAGAAGGTCGCAGGCTTGGCCGCCTCGCGTTCACCGCGCCTTAAGCGGGACTGAGCGAACCTGGGTCTTCCTAGGGGAGAGATTCATGACCGCAGTGGCCGCCGCCAATGAAGAGCGTAGCTGGATCAGCCCCGCCCAAGCCCTGACCGTTCTGGCCGGAGAGCTCGGTCATGCCGGCGAGGCCTGCCAGCGGCTGGACGGCGCCCTGGGCGGCCTGCTCCATCTTGTCGCGCCCGAAGAGCGCATGAAGGTGATGCAGGAACTGCACGCGGTGGACCTGCTCAGCCAGCACCTGGCGGCCCTGGGCGCCCTGGCTCATCATCTGGGCGCCCAGCATCAGGCCGATGGCGCCCTCGATCTTTCCGCCGCCCTGCAGGGCCTCACACTCGGAGACGTGGCGCGCCGGATTCACACGGCCGCCACCGGGCATCCAGAAGCTGGACACGACGAGGAAGAAGAGGGCGACCTCGACCTCTTCTAAAGCTTACTTCAGCGTGCAGCCGACCTGCGGCGCAGCTTAGGGCTTTACTGTTCATATAACGCGGGTCTTAATCCCCTCCGTCGATCTGGGGAGGTGGATATGCGTTGTGGACCTTTGACGTTGCGGGCCTGGCTTGGCGTGCTGGCGGCCGCCAGCCTTGGAGGCGCGGCCAGCGCTCAGGAGGCCTCTGGCTGGTATCCCTTCCTGGGCGAGCGCATCAAGCTGTCGCCCAGCAGCGAGCGGATCGAGGCGGCCGACTACAAGCCGCGCGAAGCGGGCTATGTGCAGCTGGTCGTCGAGCCGGCCAATGTCCAGGCGGCGGCCTCCTGCGGGCAGGACAAGCGCGGCTGGCGCCAGCGCCTGCACCAGCTGTGGGGCGATATCAGCGATCGCAAGACCACCTGGGGCGCAGGGGTCCAGATCACCTATCCCGGCGCGCCCAATACGGAGCCCAGGATCGAAGTCCTGCCCCTGCAGATCACGCGGTATTCCAGCGCCAACCATTGCCGCGCGGAGTCCAACAATTCTCCGGTTCGCTCGCCCCTCCTGAGGGTGGTGACCGGGGGCGCAAGCCCTTCGGCCAAGGTTCTCAGCTGGAAGACCAAGTCTGTGGAGGCGGCGCGGGTGAAGGAACTCTTCGCCGCCGCCACCTCCCTCTCGACCCTGGCAGGCGTGCCGGCGGGGGTCGCCTCCGTGGCCTTTGGCGAGCCGGCCCAGACCCTGTTTCTGGAACAGGTGTCCGCCGAGATCCGGCCGGGTCACACCGAAACCTTCGAGGTCGGCTCTGCCGATCCGCAGACTGGCGGCGCCAAGGTGGTCCATGTCTATCTTGGGGCGCCTGCGCGAACCATGGCCGACTGGCGGCCGGAAACCGGGAATGAGCCGCGCATGTCGGTGCGGCTGATCTCGGTGGGCTCGGCCTTCGACACCACAGCCTATGTCTATCCCGATCTCTCCGACCGCAGCGCCAGCCAGCTCCTCGACGATGTGCTCTGGCGGGGCAAGACGGTGCGAGCCTATCTGCGGGAGGTGGCCGGGACGAACTATGAGGGCCTGACCACAGCCCAGACCGTGGAGGCCTTCGACGCCCAATGCCCAATCATGCGCAGCTGGCTGCGGGAAAGCTCGGGCCTGTCGGCGGTGGATTCCGCCATCGTCATGTGGGCGGTCGCCCAGTCCAATCCCACCCTGACACCGCCCGGGCTCGACTTCGCCCAGGCGCCGGCGGTGAAATCCCGCTGCCTGGCGGCCGATGCGGGCGAACTGTCGCGGGTGGGGATCACCCTGCCGACGCCGATTGAGCCTGAGCCTGAGACGCCGCCAGCGCCCGCCCGCGTGGCCGCCACTTCGGACCAGATGATCGACGCCCTTGAGGCGATGGCCGTGGTGGCCGCCTATGGGACCGATAACGTGCCGGCCTTCGCCCGCCAGGCGGCCTTCGGGGAGAACCTCACCATCCTGGACCCCGGCCGAAAGGTCCTGGGGGGCGAGCTTCTGCAACAGACCCTGGAAGGCAACGCCGTCATCGGCGACTTCGTGCGCAACCGGTTCGAGACCCTGGGCTGCTGGCTGCCCTTCGAACAGGATCCGGGGGCGGCCTTCTGGCCCATCGGCTTTGCGCCGCCCTCAGCGGCGCCTGCCAATGGCGCCCATACTCTGGCCGCCGCCATCGGACGGGTTGAAGACGGCGATCCCGTGCTGCTGCTGGCGGAGTTCCACGGTGTGGAGGCGGGCAAGGCCGCCCAGATCATGCGGCTGTCTGCCGATCCGGCTTTCAACAGCAGCTACCGATCGGCCTTCCAGACGCGGTACCCCAGCGCCCGGTGCGCCACCGCGGCCCTGGCGCCCAGCGTCTTTCAGTAACAGACGAACCCCTCAGTGGAAGTCCCTGGACCCCGGCAGGATTCTCACGTCCCGGGGATGGCGATGCGAGGGGTGACGGGGCGGCTGGGGGTTGGCCACCACGTCGGCCCGGGCCAGCTGGATATCGGTCTCATGGTCTTCCGAAAGACGTGACAGTTCGGCGGTCCGATCGATGACCCGCCGGGCGACGAGATGGACGACGCCTTCAGGGCTCTTTTCCACTTGGCCTTCCACCTCCATCAGGCGGGCGGCCATGACCTCACGCCGGAACTGTTCGAACATCCGCGCCCAGAGCACCACATTGACGATGCCGGTCTCGTCTTCGAGGGTGACGAAGATGGCGTTGCCGCTGCCCGGCCTTTGACGCACCAGCACCACGCCGGCCACCCGCGCCGGCGCGCCGCCGCGCCGCGCCGTGGTCTCTGCACAGCTGAGCACCCCTTCGCCGGCGAAGACCGGGCGGAGCAGCCCCATCGGGTGGGCCTTCAGGGAGAGCCGCGTGGTCTGGTAGTCGGCGGCCACATGCTCGCCCAGGGGCATGAGCGGCAGGTTCGCATCCGGTTCAGCCCCCAGTTCCCGCGCGCCGTTCTCCCTCGCCCGGGCGGCGGCGAACAGGGGCAGGGGGTCATCGTCGGGCAGGCGCCGCACCGCCCACAGAGCCTGGCGGCGATCCAGGCCCGCCGAGCGGAAGGCGTCGGCGTCGGCCAACTTGCGCATGGCGGCGCCGGGCAGGTTGGCCTGCCTGGCCAGGACTTCGATATCGGGGAGGGGGCCGTCGCGCGCCGCCGTCAGGGCGGCGGCCCAATCCTCACGGAAGCCGTCGATCTGGCGCAGACCCAGGCGCAGGGCCGGCGCGTCGGCCGGCCCCTCCAGATGATTATCCCAGCCGCTGAAGGCCACGTCGATGGGCCGCACCTCCACCCCATGCTCCTGGGCGTCGCGGACGATCTGGGCCGGCGCATAGAAGCCCATGGGCTGACTGTTGAGCAGGGCGCAGGCGAAGGCCGCCGGATGGTGGCGCTTGATCCAGGACGAGACATAGACGAGCTGGGCGAAGGAGGCCGCATGGCTTTCGGGAAAGCCGTAGGAGCCGAACCCCTTGATCTGTTCGAAGCAGCGCCGAGCGAATTCCGGGTCATAGCCCCGGGCGATCATCCGGTTGACCATCCGGCCTTCATAGGTGTGCAGGGTCCCGTCGCCGCGGAAGGTGCCCATGGCCTTGCGCAGGCCGTTGGCCTCGGCCTCGGTGAACTCCGCCGCCACCATGGCCACGCTCATGGCCTGTTCCTGGAACAGCGGCACGCCGAGGGTGCGGTCGAGGACGTTCTTCAGTTCGTCCTTCTCTCCATATTCTGATGCGGGGGAGGCGTACTCGACCGTTTCCAGCCCGCTGCGGCGACGCAGATAGGGGTGGACCATGTCCCCCTGGATGGGCCCCGGCCGGACGATGGCCACCTGGATCACCAGATCATAGAGACGCCGGGGCTTCAGCCGCGGCAGCATGTTGATCTGGGCCCGGCTCTCCACCTGGAAGACGCCGATGGAGTCGCCCAGGCACAGCATGTCGTAGACCGCCGGATCCTCCTGCGGGATGGTGTGGAGCTGGCGGTCATCGCCGGAATGATCGCGCATCAGGTCGAAGGCCTTGCGGATGCAGGTCAGCATGCCGAGCGCCAGCACATCGACCTTCATCAGGCCCAGCTCGTCGATGTCGTCCTTGTCCCACTCGATGAAGGTGCGGTCGGCCATGGCCGCATTGCCGATGGGAACCAGCTCGTCCAGCCGCCCGCGGGTCAGGATGAAGCCCCCCACATGCTGGGAGAGGTGGCGAGGAAAACCCAGCAGCCGCGTGGCCATGGCCACGGCGCGGCCGATCATGGGGTTGGCGGGGTCCAGGCCCGCCTGCTGCACATGACGATCGCCGATCTCCGCCCCCCAGCTGCCCCACTGGCTGGCGGCCAGGCGGGCGGTGACATCCTCGGTCAGGCCCAGGGCCTTGCCCACCTCACGGATGGCGCTCTTGGGGCGATAGCGGATGACCGTGGCGGCGATGCCCGCCCGGTGGCGGCCATAGCGCTCATAGATGTGCTGGATGATCTCCTCACGCCGCTCATGCTCGAAATCGACGTCGATATCCGGGGGCTCGTTGCGGTTGGAGGACAGGAAGCGTTCGAACAGCAGTTCATGGGTCGCCGGATCGACACAGGTGATGCCGAGCACGTAGCAGACCGCCGAATTGGCCGCCGAACCTCGCCCCTGACAGAGGATGCCCTTATCCTCGGCCACTCGGACAATATCCTGGATTGTCAGGAAGTAAGGAGCGAGACTTCGCTCACCGATAAAGGCCAGCTCCTTGGCCAACAGCTTCTGGACCTTTTCCGGCGCCCCCTTTGGATAGCGGATGTCGGTGCGCCGCCGGACCAGCTCCTCCAGCCAGCCCTGCGGGCTCCAGCCAGGGGGTATGGGCTCCTCCGGATACTCGTATCGGAGGTCCGAAAGATCGAAGGCGACGCGCTCAAGGAGGCGAAGGGTTTCGGCCACGGCCTCTGGCGCGTCGCGGAACAGGCGGGCCATCTCCTCGGGCGGCTTCAGATCGGAAGAGCACACGTCTGAACTCCAGTCACGTCGTAAACTCGTATGCCGTCTTCTGCTTGTTAAAAAAAAAGATCGGAAGAGAACACGCCCGAACTCCAGTCCCTGCCTGTTCTTTGGCTGCCTCTGTCCCCCCTCGTGCTAGCTCCCCTCTTTTTTGTCGCCGCTCT
>CALEOQ010000369.1 GCA_937910255.1 uncultured Caulobacteraceae bacterium
CCTGGTGCAGGCCGGTGCCGCCGCGTCTGGCTCCACGGTCTATGTCACCCTGGAACCCGGCGGCGCGCGGTCGAGCGGTACGCTCGCCTGGTCCGATCGGCTTGCGGCGGCCGGCGTGGCGCGGGTCCATGTGGCGTGCCGCGACGCCTCGCCCTACGCCGACGGACGGGGTCTCGCCCGCCTGGCCGAGGCGGGTCTGCTGGGGGAGGTGGGTCTGTTGGCCGATGAGGCGGCCGCGCTCTATGCCGACTATCGCCCGTCAGGGCCGGCGTCCCGTTGAGCCAAGCTGCGGAAGGGGCTCGTTAATCTTGGCGCGTTAGCCTCAGGCGAACCCATGCTTAACGGCCCTTGATGCTTTCCCCCCGTCCCGCCTCGATCCCCGAACTGAGGAGCCTGAGCCAGGCCGAGGTCGATGCCGTGTGCGCGCGGCACGACCGTCTGTGGACCTCAAGGCCCGGGGGCGCCCGGGCGGTGTTCGCCTGGAAGGACCTCTCGGGCCTGGACCTCCGTGGCCGCAATCTCGCCGACGCCGACTTCACCGGCGCCTGCCTCAACGAATGCCAGATGCAGGGCGCCAAGCTGGACAACGCCAATCTGTTCGGTTGCGACATGCAGGGCGTCAACCTGACCGACGCCTCCCTGCGGCGCTCGGACCTGCGCGGCGCCTGCCTGCGCGGCGCAAATCTGACGGGTGCGGACCTGTTCGAGGCTGACCTGCGCGAAGGCTCCATCGCCGCGGCTGACCGGGACAAGGGCCTGCGCATTCTTGAGCATCTGGCGCGGCCCGGCGAAGTCCAGGGCGCGGTGCTGGCCGGCGCCAATCTGGAGCGGTCGCGCCTGTCGGGCGTGATGGCCGCCCGGGCCGACTTCTCCGACGCCATCCTCAAGGACGCCAAGCTCGTCCGGGCCAACCTCAAGCAGGCCAACATGTCCGGCGCCAACATGCAGGGCGCCGACCTGTCGGGCGCAGACCTGGCTGGCGCAGATCTCCGCGACGCCATCCTGGTGGGCGCCAAGACCTATTCCTGGAATGTGAGCAAGGCCGAGATGGCTGGCGTGCTCACTGACGCTCCGGCCGGCATGGCGGTGTCGGACCTGCCCTACAAGACGATGATCCGCGACCATGCCCGCTGGTGCGAAACCGGCGGCGGGGAGGGGAGCCCCTCGGTGTTCGACGGCGCCGATCTCCGGGCCCTGGAGACCATTCGCGGCTTCAACCTCACGGCCCTGTCGGCCAAGGGCGCGGTCTTCTATGGCCTCGACATGGAGGGCGTGCAGTTGCAGGGCGCCCAGCTGGACGGCGCGGACCTGCGGGCTTGCAATCTGCGCCGGGCCGACCTGCGCGGCGCGCGGCTGATCAACGCCAAGCTGTCGGGCGCCGACCTGCGCGACGCCCAGATGGGACCGCTGCTGATCGGCTCCAACCGCCTGCTATCGTGCAACATGACCGGGGCGGCGCTGAAGAACACCGACTGCGCCCGGGCCGATCTGCGCCAGGCGATCCTGATCGACGCCGACCTGTCCCGGGCCAATTTCACCGGCGCCCTGTTGAAGCAGATCGATATCACCGGGGCCCGGCGCGGCGGCGCCCGAGGCCTGCAGGATATTATCTAATAACGCCGGTCTTTTAACCGTTAGGTCGCAGTTATGCGGCTAAAGGTCGCGATATTGCTCAACCGAGGGGAACCGTACAGGTGTCAGCCGCCATTGCTCTTACCGGCCGCCGCAAGCTCTCGATGGGTGAGATCGAAATGGTGCTCGCCGCCCATGAGCGCTTCATCACCGGCCGTCCCGGCGGGAAGCTGGCGGCCCTGCGATTCATCGACTTCACTGGGGTCAACCTTTCCGGGCGCAATCTGCAGGACGCCGACCTCTCCTCGTCGGTGCTCGACAGCGCCCGGCTGATCGGCGCCGACCTGTCCCGGGCCAACCTGTTCGGCTGCGATCTGCGCAAGGCCGACCTGCGACGGGCCAATCTCACCCGGGCCGACCTGCGCGGCGCCTGCCTGAGGGGCGCCGATCTCAGCGAGGCCGACCTCACCCAGGCGGACTTCCGGGTCGGTCAGATCGCCGTGCCGCACCCGTCCAAGGGGCTGACCTCGCTGACCCATCATCAGCGTCAGGGCGACCTGGACCACGCCAACTTCCAGGGCGCCAATCTCGACGGCTCGCAGATGGAGGAGGTCTCGGCCTTCGCCACCGACTTCACAGACTGCTCCATGCGCGGCGCCAAGCTGAACCGGGCCAACATGAAGGACGCCAATCTTGAAGGCGCGATCATGGACTGGGCCGACATCTCCGGCGCCAATCTGGAGGGCGCGCGCCTGGTGGATGCGGTCATGACGGGGATCGACATCCGCACCGCGCGCACCTCCGGCGCCAATCTGCATGGGGTGCTCAACGCGCCCAGCCAGGAGGCGATCGACCGGGCCGACGAGTTCCACGCCATGGCCCAGGCCAACCAGGCCTGGTGCAAGTCCGGCGGGAAAGAGGGCAAGCCGGCCAGCTTCGACAACCAGGACCTGCGGCCCCTGGATCAGCGGCTGCGCAACATGCGGCTGTCGGTGATGAGCGCCCGCGGCGCGGTGATGGTCGGGCTCGATCTCTCGGGCGCTCACCTTCAGGGCGCCATTCTGGAAAACGCCGACATGCGCGGCGTCTGCCTGCGCGGGGCCGATCTGCGCGGCGCCAAGCTGGCCGGGGCGCGGCTGACCAAGGCCGATCTGCGCGAGGCGATCCTTGGCCCGCTCCCGCTCAGCGCCGACCGGGTGAACCGGGGCGACCTGCACCATGCCAAGCTGCGCTATGTGAAGGCCCAGGGGGCCGACTTGACCGGCGCGATCCTCGATGAGGCCGATGTGCGGGGCTGCGACTTTTCCGGGGCCATGATGCGCGGGGCGAGCCTGCGGGGCGCCGACATGTCGCTGGCCCTCGGGTTCGAGATTCCCGGCGCCTGAAGCCGATCCGCCGCCCACGAAAATGGGCGGCGCGTCGCCGCGCCGCCCGCTCTTCGAGCCTCGGGTCCTAAGACGAACCCTTAGGCCGCCTTTTCGCCTTCGATGAGGGTCGAGGGCGCACCGTTGCTGATCTCGATCCGGCGGGGCTTGAGCGCCTCGGGGAGTTCGCGACGAAGCGAGATGGACAGCAGGCCGTCGGACAGGGCCGCCTCGGTCACCACCACATAGTCGGCCAGCTGGAACCGGCGCTCGAAGTCGCGCTCGGCCAGGCCGCGATGCAGGAAGCGGCGGGCTTCCTCGTTGGCGGCCTTGCGCCCCTGCACGGTGAGGAGGTTTTCCTTCACCTCGATGGCGAGTTCCTCGGCCCGGAAGCCGGCCACCGCGATCTCGATGCGGTAGTCGTTATCGCCGGTCCGTTCGATGTTGTAGGGCGGATAGCCGGTGGCGGCGTCGGCCGCGGCGGTTTCCAGAAGGCCCGCCAGACGGTCGAAACCGACGACGGAGCGGTAGAGCGGGGAAAAATCAAGCGTGCGCATGTGCGTCACATCCTTCTTGGCTAAGCAAGGTTGCGTTCAAATGCGACCTGCGACGAGCCCGAAGGCCTCGTCAGCGGCCGGAAGGCCCGGAAGTCCAGCGCCTTCGTGAAAGGATTTGGGGTGGGTTTCACGGGTTTCAAGACCTTGATCGCCGCGCGCCCTTGCCAGATCGGCTCGCGCCTCTAGGGTCACCGCCTCAATCGACTTGCCGGAGCTCCAGACCATGTTTCACGACAAGTTCCCCGCCCTTATCGCCGGCGCGCTTGGCGCCCTCATCCTCGGCTCGGCCGCCCAGGCGCAGGACGCCGTTCTGCGCGAGGTGATCGCCGGCCCGCAACGGAGCGAGGCTCATCAGGCCCGCGACGCCGCCCGCAACCCCTATGACAGCCTGGTCTTCTGGGGCCTCAAGCCCGGCCAGACGGTGGTGGAGATCTCGCCCGGCAGCGGCTACTGGACCGAAATCCTGGCGCCCTATGCTCTGAAGACCGACGGGACCTATGTGGCCGGCGTCGCCGACCTTGAGGACCCGGCCCTGTCCGACGGTGCCCGCAAGGGCCGCGAGGCCTTCGCCGCCAAGTATGACGACGCCTCGGTGTTCGGCGACATCGCCTATGCCGGCTTTGGCGCCGCGTCCAAGCCGTTGGGCGAGCCGGGCTCGGCCGACATCGTCCTGACCGCCCGCAACATCCACAATTGGATGTGGCGAGACGGGATGCTCGACAAGGCCCTGGCCGACTTCTACGCCGTGCTGAAGCCCGGCGGCGTGCTGGCCGTGGAGGAGCACCGGTCCGACCCGCGGCCCCAGGTCGAAGAGGCCCGGGACGGCTATGTGGCCACCGCGGTCGTCATCGCCGCGGCGGAGAAGGCCGGCTTCGAGCTCGCCGAATCCAGCGAGATCAACGCCAACCCCAAGGACACAAAGGACCATCCCTTCGGCGTCTGGACCCTGCCGCCGGTGCGCCAGAGCGCGGCCCGCGGCGAGACCGCCAGCCCCGACTTCGACCGGGCCAAGTATGATGCGATCGGCGAGAGCGACCGCATGACGCTGCGCTTCGTGAAGCCGTCCTGATCCGTGCCGTCGTCGTTCCTATCGCGACGGGGTCTGATGCTCTCCGGCCTGGCGGCCGGGAGCATGGCCCTGGCGGGGTGCGGCCGAGGCGATGAGGCGGGCGATCCGCCCGTTCCAGCCTCGGCCATGACCCTGGAAGAGGCGGTCGCCGGGGGATGGCGCGATCCCCAGGACGTAACCCGCGACGCCGCCCGCCATCCGGTCGAGACCCTCAACTTCTTCGGCTTGAAGCCGGGGATGACCGTGGTCGAGATGTGGCCCGGCGCCGGCTGGTACACCGACATCCTCGCCCCCTTCCTGGCGGCTTCGAACGGCAAGCTCTATGCGGCCAACCTGCAGCCCAACGACCCCGCCGCCATCGAGGTGGTGGAGGCCTACCGCGCCAAGCTGCGGGCGAGGCCAAGGCTCTATGGGGATGTGGAGATCACCGCCTTCGGGGCCACCAGCGGTCCGATGGCGCCCGAGGGCTCGGCCGATCTGGTGCTCACCGCGCGCAACATCCACAACTGGATGGCGGCAGGCATTGTCGACAAGGCCTTCGCCGACGCCTTCGCGGTCCTGAAGCCCGGCGGGGTCTTCGGGGTGGTGGAGCATCGCGCCGCCCCGGGCGGGGTGCAGGATCCGGCCGCCGGCGACGGCTATGTGGAACAGGCCTATGTGGCGCGCCTTGGCCAGGAGGCGGGCTTCCTGCTCGACCAGGCCAGCGAGATCAACGCCAATCCCCGGGACACCAAGGACCATCCGTTCGGCGTCTGGACCCTGCCGCCGGTGCGGCGCACCTCGGCCCGGGGCGAGCCCGCCGATCCGGACTTCGACAGCGGCCCCTATGATGCGATCGGAGAGAGCGACCGCATGACGCTGAGGTTCATCAAACCCACCTGAGGCGCTCAGAGCACCTTTCGGTAGCTTTCGATGATCTGCTCGTTGCTGACGGGCAGCTTGCCGAGGTTCAGCTGGTCGGAGACCATTTCGGCGCCGCTGGGCAGGGCGCTGCGGTCCAGCTGCGCCTCGGGGTCCCAGAGCCGACCGCGCATGATCGCCTTGGGACAGTGGAGGAAGGTCTCCTCCACCGCGATCATCAGCACCAGCCGGGGCAGGCGGCCGAACTCCTCGAAGCTCGCCATCAGCTCGGCGTCGTCCGTGGCGCTGGCCCGGCCGTTGACGCGATAGACGTCGTCGAACCCGGGGATCATGAACATCATGCCGACCCGGCCCTCGCCGGCCAGCAGGTTGCGCAGGGTGTCCAGGCGGTTGTTGCCCGGGCGGTCGGGCAGGAAGAGGGTCTTGCCGTCCTCGCTCACATGGACGAAGCCCGGCTCGCCGCCCCGGGGCGAGACATCCAGCGCCCCGTCAGGTCCCGCCGAACTGATGACGCAGAAGGTCGAATGGCCGATAAAGGCGCGACCGTGGCGTTCCACATGGTCCAGCACCTTGTCCAACACCACCTGGCCCGGCGCCCGGTAGATCGTGTCGAGGTCGGCGAGGGCGAGCTTGCGCATCTGAGCGTCTTCCCTTTTAAGAATTGCTCGCAACATCCTGACCCATTCGCCGCCGCCTGTCACGGGGCGCCGGCCGGTTTACTTCGAGACTGGCGCAGGCCAAGCTCCGCGGCCGCACGGAGACCCGATGGCTACGATCGAACAGCTCACCGCCCGCATCGCCCAGACCCTGGAGACCGGCGAGCCGCTGCCCCACGTGGTCAAGATCGATCTGAAGGGTGCGGGCTTTATCCATATCGCCGGCGATCAGGTGACCAACCAGGACGCCCCGGCGGATCTGGTGGTCACCATCAGCCTGGACGACATCGTCGCCCTCGGCCGCCGCCGGCTCGATCCCATGACCGCCCTGATGAGCCGCCGGATGCGAATGTCCGACATGGGCCTGGCCATGTCCATGCAGTCGAAGATCCAGGCCCTGTTCGCCCAAGCCGCCTAAAGCCCAAGCCGCCTAGAGGATGCCGCCCATGTCCGAAGCCGCCCCCCTGACCGCGATCCCCACGGCCCCGGTCCCGGACGGCGGGACGGCGGAATGGTTTGTCGGCGCCAAGGGGGCGCGGCTGCGTGCGGCCCTGTTCCCGGCCAAGGGCGAGGCGCGTGGGTCGGTGGTGCTGAGCGGCGGGCGCACCGAGCCCATCGAGAAATACTTCGAGGTCATCGACGACCTGACCGGGCGGGGCTTCGTGGTGCTGGCCCATGACTGGCGGGGCCAGGGCCTGTCCCACCGCGATCTGGACGACGACCGGCTGAAGGGCCATGCCGAGGGCGCCGAGCCCTTCCTGGCCGACTATGACGCCCTGCTGGCGCAGTTTGCGGCCCGCCTGCCCAAGCCGTGGATCGCCATGGGACATTCCATGGGCGGCTGCCTGACCCTGCTGGCCCTGGCCAAGGGCCAGGCCGACCGCTTCGCCGGCGCCATTCTGTCGGCGCCCATGCTGGGGGTCCGGGTCGGGCGCTATCCCAAGGCGGTGCGCCTGCTGGTGGGGCTGAACCGCCTGATGGGCCGGGCCGGCGGCTACTGCATGGGCGATCCGGGCAAGCCCTTCGACGACACCTTCGACGGCAATGTCCTGACCCATGATCGGACGCGGTTCGCCACAGCAAGGGCCCAGATCGCCGCCAATCGCGACCTGGCGCTGGGGGCGCCCACCTGGGGCTGGCTGGACTTCGCCCTGCGCGCCGCCGATTTCTTTGCGCGGCCGGCCAATCTGGCCTCGGTGACGATCCCGGTGGTCATCTGTCAGGCCGAGCAGGAAAAGCTGGTGGACAATGAGGCCCAGGATCATGTGGCCCGCAGCCTGCCCGACGGGCGGCTGGTGGTGGTCAAGGGCGCCCTGCACGAGATCCTGATGGAGACCGACGCCCGGCGCGCCGTCTTCTGGGCCGAGTTCGACGGTCTGGTGGCGGAAGTAGCTAGAGCCTGAGTCTTGAGCGCGTTTTGATCCGATAACCGGTTCCCACTTATCGGAACGCGCTCTAGATCGTCTTCGCCGAACGCCTGAGCGCCACCAGGGCCTCGTCCAGGCAGGCCCGGTCGCCGGCGATCACCACCTGCCCGCCGGAATCGCCCACGGGCTGGCCGCGCCAGTCGGTGACGAGGCCGCCGGCCCCTTCGATCACCGGAATGGCGGCCTCGATGTCCCAGGATTTCAGGCCAGCCTCGATCACCATGTCCATCGCGCCGGCCGCCACCATCGCATAGGCGTAGGCGTCCAGGCCAAGGCGGGCCAGGCGCGACGCCGCCCGCACCTGGGTCCAGGCGCCAAGCTCGGCGCCATTGAAACAGGCCTCAGGATCGGTGGTGGAGATGGTGGCGTCGGTGAGCTTGGGGCAGGGGCGCACCTTCAGCGGTCGCGACGTCCCGCGCGACACCAGGCGCGAGCCCCCGGCGTGGCCCACATAGACCTCGTCCAGATAGGGCTGGCCGATCGAACCCAAAATGGGACGCCCCTGGTGGCGCAGGCCGATCAGCACGCACCAGAGGGGGAGGCCAGAAATGAAGGAGCGGGTGCCGTCGATGGGGTCGAGGACCCAGACGAATTCGGCGTCGGGCCGGTCCTCTCCATATTCCTCGCCGATCACCCCATGCTCGGGAAAGCGCTCGGCGATCAGTTTGCGAATCGCCGCTTCCGCGCCGCGATCTGCGGCCGTAACCGGATCGAAGGCGTTGAGCCCCGGCGCGCCGCCCTTGTTTTCCAGGCCATGGTCGGCGCGGAACAGGGGAAGCGCCACCTCGGCGGCGGCTTGGTTCAACTCGAGGATCAGGTCTTCGAGGGCGGTCAGGCGATCAGGGCTGAGCATGCCTGATCGTTTAGCCCGCCGCGCGGCGCAGCGAAATCCCGCAACCGCGCGGCCAGAAGCGCGCCCAAGTCCTGGAGTGTAGACGTTCAGCCGTGCTCGGTGTCGCCGTTCAAGGACTTGGCCAGGTCGAGAAGCCGCCGGCGGGGCCGTTCGCCCAGCTGGTAGTAGGCCTTGATGAGGTCCATGGTCTCCTTGCTGGCCAGCACTTCGCCGCCGGTGTCGCAGGCTTCGGCGCGTTCCTGCGCCGCGGCCGAGAGACCGTCGTAGAAATAGGCCACGGGGACTTCCAGGGCCTCGGAAAGTTGCCACAGGCGGGCGGCCGAAATGCGGTTGGCGCCGCACTCGTACTTCTGAATCTGCTGAAATCTCACACCGCAGGCGCCGGCCAACTGCTGCTGGGTCAGACCCAGCAGGCGACGACGACGACGGAGACGCTTACCCAGGTGGACATCGATTTCGTTACCCATGCCTCTTTCCCCCTCACGGTTAAGAGCCGAACCCGTCCCGAAGGGGGACGGCATGGGCCAAGCTCGGCAAGTCGCGCGCCAAGCGACCTTGGTTCGCGTTGCATGAAGCGCTGCGGCGAGACTAGAGAAGGGCATGGCGCGTGCGCGATCATCCCCCGGGGGGCGGCTGGCCCAGGACCTGGCCTGGCGACTGGAAGCCCTGGCCTATGACGCCGTCACCCTGCTGGCGCGGGCCTTTCCGATCGATGCGGTTTCAGACTTCGGGGCGGCGCTGCTTCGGCGCCTCGGCCCGCTGACCAGCGCCCACCAGGTGGTGCTGCGCAATCTCAGGATCGCCTTTCCCGACCTTTCGCCCGAAGCGATCGACGCCCTGGCCGACCAACAGTGGGTCCAGACCGGACGGACCTTCGCCGAATTTCCCATCATCGACCGGATCGTGGCCGCCGGGGACCGGATCGAGATCGTCAACGCCGAGCGCCTGGCCGAGATCGCCCGCACGGGGGAGCCGGTGGTGTTCGTCTCCGGCCACCTCTCCAACTGGGAGATCATGCCCGCGGTGATCGCCCATTCCGGCGTGGTCTGCCACATGACCTATCGGGCGGCGAACAATCCCTATTTCGACAAGCGCATCCGCGACAACCGCTTCCGCTACGGGGTGCGGCTGTTTGCGCCCAAGGGCGGGGACGGGGCCCGCGAGGTTCTGGAGGCCCTAGGGCGTGGGGAGTCCGTGGCCCTGATGAACGACCAGAAGTTCAATGGCGGCGTGGCGGCCCCCTTCTTCGGCAAGCAGGCCCACACCGCACCGGGACCTTCGCGACTGGCCCTGCGGTTCGACACCGTGCTGCAGCCCATGTCGGTCCAGCGGCTGGCCAAGGCGCGCTTCCGGGTGATCGTCCATCCGCCGATCAAGCCGACCTCATCGGGCGACCGCAGCGCCGACATCGCCAGATCGGTGGGCCGCATCAACACCTTCATGGAAGAGCGTATCGCCGAGCGCCCGGCCGAATGGTTCTGGACCCATAAGCGCTGGCCCAACGAGACCTATTCCCGCCGGCGGCGCTGAGCCTCAGGCGGCCCGGAAGCCGACCAGGGACAGGGGATTGAGATTGCGGTCGCGCCACTTCATCCGCCAGCAGAGGTGGGGGCCGGTGGCGCGCCCCTCGGCGCCCACCGCGGCGATCACCTCGCCCTGCGCCACCGACTGGCCCGGACGTACGTCAAGCTGGGACAGGTGCAGATAGGCGCTGACCAGGCCCTGGCCGTGATCGAGCATGATCAGGCCGCCCTCATAGTGCAGGCCGGTCTCGGCGAAGGCCACCTCGGCGGCGGCCGGCGCCATGACCGGGGTTCCCACCGGCGCGGCCATGTCCACGCCGTAGTGGGGCCGCGATGGCGCGCCGTTCAGGATGCGCTGGCCGCCGAAGCGGCCCGAGAGGCGGAAGTCGTGCAGCGGCAGGATGAAGCCCTGGCGGAAATCGGTGCGGTCGGCCCGGCTGGCGAACCCGGCCCGCTTGCGCACGGCCTCTGCGCGGATGCGGGCCAGCAGCTCGGGCGCCGTCGGGGCGACCTGATCCTGCGGCAGGCCGTTGATCCGCTGGATGTCGAAATCGCCGGACTGAATCGTCAACATCCGGACCGCCTCGGCGCCCTGGCTCACCACCCGGACCTCGACCTTGGCGGCCGCATCGCGGTCGAAGCCGACGACGAACCAGCCCTCGGGCGAGGCCTGGCCCACCGCTTCGCCGTCGATGAAGACCGTGGCGCCGGGCGCAGTCTGGCCGACGGCGGCGCCCCCCTGGATCAGGCGGCCATTCAGCCGCAGGGGCAGGGCGTCATTCTGGGAAAGCGCGGTCCCGGGGACGGCCAGGCTGGCGAGGCCCGTCAGCAGGGCCTGTCGGCGATGGGGGAGCCCGATCAGCTGTTGTGCTCCTTCCACCGGGCATAGGCCTCGGTGGGGCCGGCATAGGCTTCCTGCAGGGCTGGGCTCCAGTAGCGCAGGGCCTCCAGCGGGATCCGCACGCCGGTCACGGCGCAGGCCACGAAGCGGCCGGGCTTGAGAACGACGAAGTCGCCGTCGCCATAATGGAGGACGGCAAGCTCGGCGGGCTTGCCGGAAAGGTCGCGGTCATGGGCGTTCATCACGCCAATGTAGCGCGCCGGGGCAGGCTCGAACAGGGTCTGGGGGCGGCGTCTAGAACAGATCGCCCTGAACGGCCCTGGCGGGCGGGGCCGGGCCCTCTCGCGGACG
>CALEOQ010000370.1 GCA_937910255.1 uncultured Caulobacteraceae bacterium
TGGGCGACCAGGCGATCGCGCTGGCCAAGGCCGTCGGCTACGACAGCGCCGGTACGGTGGAGTTCGTGGCCGGCCAGGACCGCAGCTTCTTCTTCCTGGAGATGAACACCCGCCTGCAGGTGGAGCACCCGGTCACCGAACTGATCACCGGCGTGGACCTGGTGGAGCAGATGATCCGCTCCGCGGCCGGCGAACCGCTGGCGTTTTCCCAGGACGATCTCTCGATCAACGGCTGGGCGATCGAGAGCCGGATCTATGCCGAGGATCCCTATCGCGGCTTCCTGCCCTCCATTGGCCGGCTGGTGCGCTATCAGCCGCCCGAGGAACGCGACGGGCCACATCTGAAGGTCCGCAACGACGCCGGCGTCCGCGAGGGCGACGAAATCTCGATGTTCTACGATCCGATGATCTCCAAGCTGTCCACCTGGGCGCCGACCCGGATCGCCGCCATCGACGCCATGGGCGAGGCGCTGGAGAATTTCCACATCGACGGGCTGGGGCAGAACATCCCCTTCCTCGCCGCGGTGATGGACCAGGACCGTTTCCGCTCAGGCCAGCTATCCACCAACTACATCAAGGACGAGTTTCCCGACGGGTTCCAGGGCACGCCCGCCACGGACCGCCAGCGCGACATCCTGATCGCTGCGGCCTGCGCCATGCACCGGGTGGTGAGCGAGCGGGCCTGGCCCGGGCGGGCGCGGGAGGACTGGGTGGTCAACGCCCAGGGCGTCGATCATCCGGTGAAGCTCAGGGGCGAGGGCGGGGCCACGGTGGTCGAGCTGCCCGAGGCGGGCCGGATTCTGACCCTGACGGAGATGGACTGGCGGCCGGGGGCGGCGGTCTTCTCCGCCATGCTGGAGGGGCGGCGGTTCACCGTGCAGGTGGGCCCCGCCGCCGACGGCTTTGTGATCCGGCACCGGGCCGTCGAGTGCCGCGTGCGGGTGCTGACGCCCACCTCGGCCGTGCTCTACAAGCGTCTGCCGCCCAAGAAGGCCGCCGACACCGCCAAGCTGGTGCTGTCGCCCATGCCGGGCCTGGTCGTCACCCTGGATGTGGCCGTGGGGCAGGAGGTCAAGACCGGCGAGACGGTGGCGATCATCGAAGCCATGAAGATGCAGAACATCATCCGCGCCGAGCGGGACGGGGTGGTCAAGGCGGTTGGGGCCAAGCAGGGCGATTCCGTCGCCGCCGACGAGGTGCTGGTGGAGTTCGTCTGACCCGACGAGGCCGGTTGGCGAGGGCCAGCTCTGCTGTCGGAACGTCGCCTTGGGAAGGGTGTTCTGAAGGTGCGACACAACCTCAAGACATGGAGTCTTCCCAATGGCCACTGATGCCGCCGACCGCACCGATATGCGCCTGATCGCCGCCGACAAGGTCGAGGGCGTGAGCGTCTACAACCCCAACGGCGACAAGCTGGGCACGGTGGAGAACATCTTCATCGACAAGGTCTCCGGCCAGGCCGAGTTCGCCACCATGGCCTTTGGCGGCCTGCTGGGCATGGGCGAGAAGCACTATCCGTTGCCCTGGTCGGTCCTGACCTATGACACCGATAAGGACGGCTTCGTGGTGGCTCTGGAAAAGGAAACCCTGGAAGGGGCGCCGGGCTACGACAAGTCGCGCTTCTCCACCAGCGACTATGGCTGGCGCGAAGAGGTCAGCGGCTATTACGGCGCCACCGTCTGATCTGACTCCAATGATATGGGCGCAGACAGGGGCGGATCGGCCGCCTCTGTCGCCCCGAAGACGGCCTCGAAGCCGGCGCGGAGCCCCGCGTCGGCTTCGTCCATGGTGACCGGCAGACCAAGGTCCACCAGGCTGGTCACCCCATGTTCGGTGACGCCGCAAGGCACGATACCGGCGAAGTGGGTGAGGTCGGGCTCGACGTTCAGCGCCACCCCATGGAACGACACCCAGCGGCGTAGCTTGACCCCGATGGCGGCGATCTTGTCCTCCTGCGGAGCGAAGCCGGGAGCGCGGCGCTCGACCCACACGCCCACACGCCCTGGCCGAATCGCGCCTTCGACGTTGAAGCGGGCCAGCGCGCCGATCACCCAGGCCTCCAGGGCTGCGACGAAGGCGCGCACGTCCCGGCGCCGGGCGGTGAGGTCAAGCATCACATAGGCCACCCGCTGGCCCGGCCCATGATAGGTGAACTGGCCGCCGCGCCCGCTCTGGAAGACCGGGAAACGGTCGGGCTGCAGCAGGTCCGCCGGCTTGGCCGAAACCCCAGCCGTATAGAGCGGGGGGTGCTCCAGCAGCCAGATCAGCTCACCGGCCCGCCCCTCGGCGATGGCCGCGGCCCGGGCCTCCATGGCGGCCACGGCGGCCTCATAGTCCACCAGACCCGGCGAGATCGCCCAGCCCACAGGCCGGCCATCCTCGCGGGCGAAGATCGGTGTTTGGCTCGGCGGATTTAACGTGCGGTCAAGCATGAGCCGTCAATGTGGGGTCTTAGCCCGCCGGCTGCAAAGCCGCAGATGGGTTGGTGTTCAGGGGTGCGGGTTTGTCCAGTCAGGTCGAGGCGGTCAATGTCGAGATTTCGGTGGTGCTGGGCCGCGCCTCCCTGCCCATGCAGCAGCTCCTGCGCATGGGCCGTGGGGCGGTGATTCCCCTCGACGCCACGGTCAACGAGGAAGTCTGGATCCTGGCCAACAATCACCCCGTCGCCCGCGGCGAAATCCAGATCAGCGACGACAAGATCGCCATCGCCGTGACCCGCGAGGCCAATGTGTTCGACTACATGGCCGGCGGAAGCTGACGGACGAAAACTGTCCTTCACAAAGCCGCAGCGGTTTGCTACGCCCCGCGGCTCACCACGAGCGGTCGTGGCGGAATTGGTAGACGCGCAGCGTTGAGGTCGCTGTGGGGCAACCCGTGGAAGTTCGAGTCTTCTCGACCGCACCAGTGAAACCAGGAACGGCAGAACGGTAGATCTTAGACGTCAGCAGGGGAGGTCCGCATGAGCCGTGAACTGGCCGACCTTGCCGACGATGAGATCGAACGCGAAGAAGACCTGGAAGACCTCGCGCTTGGCGAGGACTATGCGCTCAATCCGCAATTCGTCTCGATGGTGGTGGACGCCGCCGATCGCGGCGATTCCGAGCGCCTGCGCGAGCTGCTCAGCGCGCTGCATCCGGCCGACGTCGCCGACCTGATCGGCTTCCTGGCCGCCGATTATCGCGAAGTGATCCTGCCTCACCTCGATCCCGAGGCCCTGGCCGAGATCCTCTCTGAACTCGACTACGAAATCCGCGAAGAAATCCTCGAGGCGGTTGCGCCCGAAACCCTGGCCAAGGCGCTGGGGGAGCTGGATTCCGACGACGCCGCCGACGTGGTCGATGACCTGGAGGCTGACAAGCGCGCCCAGGTCCTGGCGGCCCTGCCGGAAACCGAGCGGGCCGCCATCGAGAGCGCGCTCTCTTATGGCGAGGAGACCGCCGGGCGGCTGATGCAGCGCGAGGTGGTGGCCGCGCCGCAGTTCTGGACCGTGGGTCAGGCCATCGACCACTTCCGGCGCGAGTCCGACGACCTGCCCGAGCTGTTCTTCGACGTCTATGTGGTCGATCCCACCTACAAGCCGGTCGGCGCCGTGCCGATCAGCACCCT
The DNA here is from genome assembly GCA_937910255.1 of uncultured Caulobacteraceae bacterium. Classification (GTDB taxonomy): domain Bacteria; phylum Pseudomonadota; class Alphaproteobacteria; order Caulobacterales; family Caulobacteraceae; genus Phenylobacterium. Next base: position 3,607 of record CALEOQ010000370.1, read on the forward strand.
GCTGCGCGCCAAGCGCGACACGCCGCTGGCCCAGATCATGGAGTCTCTGTCCGAGATCCCCGTGGATATGGACCAGGAGGAGGTGGCCTATATCTTCGACAAGTATCACCTGATCTCTGCGCCGGTGGTCGAGCCGGGCGGCCGGCTGGTCGGCCAGATCACCGTCGACGACATCGTCGGCGTCATCCACGAAGAAAGCCGCGAGGACATCCTGGCCCTGGCCGGCGTGTCCGATGGCGGGCGGCACGGGGATGTGTGGGACATGGTCCGCTCGCGCCTGCCCTGGCTGTTGCTCAACACCTTGACCGCGGCCTTGGCGGTCAGCGTCATCCAGGCCTTCGAGGCCCAGATCGCCCAGGTGGTGACCCTGGCGGTCCTGATGCCCATCGTCGCCTCCCTCGGCGGCAATGGCGCCACCCAGACCCTGACCGTGGCCGTTCGGGCCCTGGCCAGCCGGGAGCTGTCGGCGGTCAACGCCTTTCGCGTGGTCAACCGCGAGATGATCGTCGGCCTGGTCAACGGCGCTGTGCTGGCCAGCGTGACCAGCCTGGCGGTCTATCTGCTGTTCGGCGACCCGCGGCTCTGCATCGCCTTTGCGGCGGCCCTGATGATCAACATGTTCGTGGCCTCCGTGGCCGGCGCCCTGGTGCCCCTGGCGCTGGATCGGATGGGGCGCGACCCGGCGGTCTCCTCGGCCGTCTTCGTCACCTTTGTGACCGACTTCACAGGATTTTTCGCCTTCCTGGGCATCGCCGCCCTGATCCTGCTCTAGCCCCTTGCTGTAGCCTGGGGCCACGGCCCCTATCTTGCCGAGAGAGGCGCAGACCCCGTGTTTGTGTCTCAACATGGATCAGGATGGCTATGAAACCGCGTCACCAAGTCTCCCGCGCCGCGATCGATCTGATCAAGCGGTTCGAAGGCTACCGCCAAAAGGCGGCGCAGCTGCCCAATGGCCGCTGGACCATCGGCTATGGCCACACCCTGACCGCCCGTGAAGGCGCCGAAGTCTCAGAACGGGACGCCGAGGCCCTGCTGCTCTATGACCTGATCGCGGTGGCCCATACGGTCAACGAGACCACCTACACGCCGCTGACCCAGAACCAGTTCGACGCCCTGTGCTGCTTTGCGTTCAACATCGGCGTCGAGAACTTCCGCCGATCCTCCGTCCTGCGCCGGCTGAACGAAGGCCAGCTGCTGCTGGCGGCCTGCGGCATGGAGCTGTGGCGCAAGGCGGACTTCGAGGGCGAACGGATCGTCATCGACGCCCTGGTCCGCCGCCGCGCGGCGGAGAAGACCCTGTTCCTGACCCCGATGGACGGCTGGGTGCCGGCCCCGTCGCCGGTCCTGCGGCCCAATCTCGACGCCGATGTGAGCGGGATCGTGCCGCGGGAGACGCCGCTGGCCGTGCGCACCGCTATGGACGGGCTCGAGGCGGTGGCGCAGCGCGACCTCCAGGCCAGTCCCCTCATGCCCGCGCCGCCGGAGGAGGGCGAGGCCGAACCAAGCCCGGCCCAGGCCGCCGCTGCGGCTGTAAGCTATCGTCTCCAGGCCATCTTCCGCGAGCCGGCGAGCGAGGAGACTGCGCGACCCCAGGCCTCGCCTCCTGCGCAGGCGGCTGACGAGATCGAGCCCGAAATTCAAGCCGAGCCCACGAGTCTCGATGATCTGCCGGCGCCCGAAGATATCCCGCCCGAGGTTGGCGAGGCGACTGACTCTCCGGCCGAGCCTGAGCCTGAGCCTGAACCGGCGCCAGTGTCGGACCCTGCGCCCGTCTTTGCGCCCGTGGCGGGCCTAGCCATGGCTGGCGGGGCGGAGCGCGCCTTCGTGCTGACCTCGCCCGAGCCTGACGCCGAGGAGGCCGAACCCAAGGCCCGTCTCGACGCCGTCACCGAGTCGGCCGCCGACAGCGCCCCCAGCCTGTTTGACCGGCCGATCCTGGCGGCCAACGATCCCACGGCTTCGCCGACGGCCTCGACCTCCCCGACGCCTGCGCTCGATCCCCGCCCGATGCTGATGATCGACGACACGACGCCGGAGCCCGCCATCCTGACCTTCGAGCCTGCGCCGCAGGTTGAGGAGAAGGGGAGCCTTGGTGGGCTGCTGGTTCTGGCGGGTCTTGGCCTGGCCCTGTTCGCCGGCGGCCTCTTCTGGGCGTTCAACGCCCGGGTCGATGGCGGCGGCTTCATCAGTCCGCTGGTCGTCGGCTGGATCGCCGGGATCGCAGGGGTCGGCTTCTTCGGCGTCGCAGCCTATCTCATCCTCAAGCGGTTCGGTGGCGAGGATGACCTCGAATCCGAGGAAAGCCCGTTTAGCTGAGGCGGATATGGCCCCGGCATGGGGCAAGGCCTGCCTGTGGCGTGCCCTCATGCGGTTGATTACGCCTCGCTGAGGGCCAAGCGCCATGCTAGGCCGTGGGCATGATCGCGAACACTGGCCCTTCCCTGGAGTTCGGCCTCGGCGAGGCCGCCGACGCCATCCGTGAGACCACGGCGCGCTTCGCCGCCGGCGAGATCGCCCCTCGCGCCGCCGAGATCGACGCCTCCAACACCTTTCCCCGAGACCTCTGGCCCCAGATGGGCGCCCTCGGCCTGCATGGGATCACGGTGGAAGAGGCCTATGGCGGCCTGGGCCTCGGCTATCTTGAGCATGTGGTGGCCATGGAGGAGGTCAGCCGGGCCTCGGCCTCTGTGGGCCTGTCCTACGGCGCCCACTCCAACCTCTGCGTGAACCAGATCCGCCGCTGGGGGTCCGAAGCGCAGAAGCAGCGCTATCTGCCCCGGCTGATCAGCGGCGAGCACGTGGGCGCCCTGGCCATGAGCGAAGCCGGCTCAGGCTCCGACGTGGTGTCCATGCGGCTGCGGGCTGAGGCGCGCGGCGACCGCTACGTGCTGAACGGGACCAAGTTCTGGATCACCAATGGCCCGCACGCCGACGTGCTGGTGGTCTATGCCAAGACCGATCCCGAGGCCACGGGCCGGGCGATCACCGCCTTCCTGATCGAGAAGGACTTCAAGGGGTTCAGCGTCGCCCAGAAGCTGGACAAGCTGGGCATGCGCGGCTCCGACACCGCAGAGCTGGTGTTCGAGGACTGTGAGGTCCCGCAGGAGAACGTGCTGGGTCCCCTGGGCGGCGGCGTGGGGGTGCTGATGAGCGGCCTCGACTATGAGCGCGCCGTGCTGGCGGGCGGCCCGCTGGGCATCATGCAGGCCTGTCTCGACGCCGTGCTGCCCTATGTCCGCGAGCGCAAGCAGTTCGGCGCGCCGATCGGCTCGTTCCAGCTGATGCAGGCCAAGGTGGCCGACATGTATGTCGCCCTGAATTCGGCGCGGGCCTATGTCTATGCGGTGGCCAGGGCCTGCGACGCTGGCCTCACCACCCGTTTCGACGCCGCCGGGGCGATCCTGATGGCGTCGGAAAACGCCGTGACGTGCGCGCTGGAGGCGATCCAGGCCCTCGGGGGCGCGGGCTATACCAAGGACTATCCGGTGGAACGCCTGCTGCGGGACGCCAAGCTCTATGACATCGGCGCCGGCACCAATGAGATCCGCCGTTTCCTGATCGGGCGGGAGCTGATCGGGGGGTAGGGCGGCGCGCTTGGCGTCTTAGGCCGTCGGGAACCCGACGACCTGAGCCGGGGTTTCCTTTGGGTGAGCCCCAAGGAGATTTCAGTCATGCGTAAGACCTTCATCGCCGTTCCTCTCGCCCTTTCCGCCCTGGCCCTGGCGGCCTGCGGCACCACCGTCACCGAACGCGCGGCCACCGGCGCCCTGGGCGGCGCAGCCGTCGGCGGCGCCGTCAGTGGCGACCTGGAGGGCGCGGCGGCCGGCGCAGCTATCGGCGGCGTGGCTGGCGCGGCGACGACGCCCCGCTAAGACCCACATCTGGAATTTGGACAACAAAAAGGGGCCGGTCCATTGTCGGGACCGGCCCCTCCATTGTCGGACCGCAAGTGCGGCGGCCCGCAACCTTAGCAGCGCTTTAAGCGCGAACCTCGTGGGAGGCCCAGGCTACGGTCACCGACTGCGACGAATGACAATGAGACACTGGATCACCTCCTTTCAGTTGTTGAACACCACAAGCAATATGGGATGACTTTTCGAGAGTCGCAAACCCACGACGGCGTGATGCGACAAGTCGCCCGATTTTGCGGGTTTTGCGCCATCGCGATCACCGCCAGCGCGAGCCGGTCGCCTCACTGAGGGCGGGGCGGCGACGCAGTTCGGTCACCGGCGTCTCCAGCTTGTCCAAGGCCGTGATCATGGCCGTGTAGCCGGCGGCGACCGCCGGGTCATAGGCGCCCCAGTTGCGGATCTCGACCCCGGTCATGTCCGGCGTGATCAGGAGATCGACGCTCTCGCGCGCGGCCCGCAGGTCGCGGCCGGTCGGCACGGTGGCCGCCCGCATCAGCAGGGAGACGATCGGCGGTCCCTGCCGCCAGGCGCCCGACAGAATCCAGCGCAGCACCGATTCCGGCCGCGCCACGTCCTTGGCCGTGATGCTGCGGCCGCGGGTGACGTCGATCCCCACCACGGGACCCAGATGCATGGCGCTCATGACGTCGGCGGGGAAGTTGTTGAGCACCGCCCCATCCACCAGCACCTCATCGCCCTGGGTGGCCGGCGGCATGACGCCGGGCAGGGCGATGGTGGCGCGAAGGGCGTCCACCAGCCGGCCGCTGCGGTGGACCTGATAGGCCCCGGTGGTGAGGTTGGACGAGACCGCGAAAAAGGGCAGCCAGAGGTCGGATATTCGCGTGTCGCCGAAATGTTCGAACAGGCGGTCGCGGACCTTATCGCCCCGGGTCATGGCGATCAGGGGAAAGGCGATGTCGTCCAGGGGGCTCGAGGCGACGAAGGCTTCGCGGATGCGACGGTCGGCCTCGGCGTCGGACCAGCCCATGCCAAGGCCCGCGGCGACAATGGCGCCCATGGACGCCCCGCCGATGAAGTCGATGGGCACGCCGCGCTCGCGCAGGGCGCGGACCGCGCCCACATGGGCGTAGGCCCTCGCGCCGCCCCCCGACAGCACCAGGCCGATGGACTGCCCCGTCAGCACCCGCGCCATTCGTGCGGCGTCGTCCTCGTCATCGCGACGCATGTGGAAGAGGCGCGCCGGATGGGCGGCGGCGAGCCAGCCTTCGGAGGTGCGCGGCGCGCCGCTGCCCCGGGGATGCATCAGGATCAGGTCCACCAGCTGGTGGGCCTGCAGCGGCTGGGCCGGATGCAGGATGATGTTCTGCGGCGGCCGCGATGACGCCTTGCCGATGCGGAACAGCCGGTCCACCTGGCGGGCGACCAGGGCGCGCCAGCCCAGATCCTCGCCCTCGGCGGCATAGAGGACGAAGTCGTGGGTGCGCTCGACCTCGGAATACCATTCGGTGGGCGCGGTGGCGGCCTCGGCGCCGACCACGGTGACGCTGTAGCCCTGGCGCATGATGTGGCGGGCGATGCGATCGACCACCGGACGCACGGGAACCGCCTCGCCGACCGTGACGAAGCCATAGACCGAGGGCTCCGATCCGGCCTGCCGCCCCTTGGTCCGGCGGGTCCGGCGCACCACAAGCTGGGCCAGCTCCAACATGACGCCGGGATCTTCTTCGGCGGCGTCCATGAACAGGTCGCGGGGCAGGGCGAAGATTTCGGAGTCCCGCAGAGCCACCACCCGCGCCGAGTGCACGGTGCCGGCCAGCAGCGACATCTCGCCGGCCGGCTCGCCTGGGCGGATCACGCCGAGAAATTCCGGTTCCTGGCCCTCTTCGTGGCGGAAGACGCCCAGCCGTCCGGCGCGCAGGAAATAGAGTTGGTCGGCCTCTTCGCCGGCCTCGAACAGCACGCCGCCGCCGGGCAGGGAGAACCACGTGGCGTCGCCCTCCACCTGTTCAGCGAAGAACAGCTGGGCCAGGGCCGTGTCGATGGGAAGGTCTGGCAGTCGGGCCACGGCGGGACCCTAGCGCGCAAGGCGCGCCCCGGCTATGCCATGCATATGACGAGGCTAACTTCCTCCATCGATCCTGCTTCCGAGGCATTTCAGACCCAGTCGGCGCTGAATCGGGGCCTGGTCGACCAGCTTCGCGCCCGTACGACGCAGGCCGCGCGCGGCGGACCCGAGGCGTCCCGTGCGCGGCACGAATCGCGCGGCAAGCTTCTGCCTCGGGACCGGGTCATGCGGCTGCTCGATCCCGGCGCCCCGTTTCTGGAGGTCGGCGCCCTGGCGGCCCACGGCCTCTATGACGATGAGGCGCCCGGCGCGGGCGTGATCACCGGGATCGGGCGGGTGTCGGGCCGTGAGGTGATGATCGTCGCCAACGACGCCACGGTGAAGGGCGGCGCCTATTTTCCGATGACGGTGAAGAAGCACCTGCGGGCCCAGGAGATCGCCCTGCAGAACCGTCTGCCCTGCATCTATCTGGTGGATTCCGGCGGCGCCAACCTGCCGCACCAGGCCGAGGTGTTTCCCGACCGCGACCATTTCGGCCGCATCTTCTTCAACCAGGCGCAGATGAGCGCGGCGGGCATCGCTCAGATCGCCTGCGTCATGGGCTCCTGCACCGCCGGCGGCGCCTATGTGCCGGCCATGTCGGACGAGACGGTGATCGTCCGTGACCAGGGCACCATCTTCCTGGGCGGCCCCCCCCTGGTGAAGGCCGCCACCGGCGAGGTGATCAGCGCCGAGGAACTGGGCGGCGCCGACACCCACGGCCGGCGATCGGGCGTGGTCGACCATGTGGCCGAGAACGACGAGCACGCCCTGCTGATCGTCCGCTCCATCGTCGGCAACCTGAACACCACCAAGACCCACGACATGGCCCTGGCCGAGCCCCGGCCGCCGGCCTTCGATCCTGAAGAGCTCTACGGGATCATCCCCGGCGACGTGCGCGCGCCCTATGATGTGCGCGAGGTCATCGCCCGCATGGTCGACGGCTCGGACTTCGATGAGTTCAAGGCCCTCTATGGGACGACCCTGGTCTGCGGCTTTGCGCGCATCTGGGGCTATCCCGTGGCCATACTGGCCAATAACGGCGTGCTGTTTTCCGAAAGCGCGCTGAAGGGCGCCCACTTCATCGAGCTGGCCTGTAAGCGAAAGATCCCGCTGGTCTTCCTGCAGAACATCTCCGGCTTCATGGTCGGCGGCCGCTACGAGGCTGGCGGCATCGCCAAGGACGGGGCCAAGCTGGTCACCGCCGTGGCCTGCGCCGAGGTCCCCAAATTCACCGTGCTGATCGGCGGCTCCTTCGGGGCCGGCAACTACGGCATGTGCGGCCGGGCCTATTCCCCGCGCTTCCTGTGGACCTGGCCCAACAGCCGGATCAGCGTCATGGGCGGCGAACAGGCGGCCAGCGTGCTGGCCACCATCCGCCGCGACGGCCCGGAGGCCCCCCGCGCGACCCGGGCTCAGGATGACCAGGCGGCCCTTCAGGCGCCGGTCAAGGACACCGCGCGAGCCCGCGGCAAGGGAATAGTGTAGAGATGCGTGGGCTCCCGAGCCCGTGCAAAACAACAAAAGACAGAC
>CALEOQ010000371.1 GCA_937910255.1 uncultured Caulobacteraceae bacterium
CGTTCTGGCCGCGCCTCCAGCACGCCGCCGCCACGCCGCAGGCCGCCCTGGGGGGCGCGGCCGGAACGACCTGAGCGCTTCAGACGCTCAAGGCGCGACCAGAGGGCGCCCGCCCATGAAACACCTGCTTCTCACCACGGCGCTCGCCGCCGTCCTGGCCGCCTGTGGCGGCTCCGATGGCGCGGCCCAGTCGCAGGCCCAAGCGCCGGCTGAGGGCGGCCAGCCCTGGGAGACTCGGCCCGCCAATGCGCCCTCCCAGACTCCAGCCTTCCCCGGCCAGACCCGGGCGCCGGAGGTCTCCGCCGACGTGGCCTTCGAAGTCGAGACCGTCGCCGAGGGGCTGAACAAGCCCTGGGCCATCGCCTTCCTGCCCGACGGCCGGATGCTGGTGACCGAAAAGCCCGGCCGCCTGCGGATCGTGACGGCGCAGGGCGCGCTTTCCGAACCGGTGTCGGGCCTGCCGGAGGTGGACGCCCGCGACCAGGGCGGCCTGCTTGACGTGGCCCTCGATCCCGACTTCGCCACGAACAACCTGGTCTATTGGAGCTATGCCGAGCCCCGCGGGAACGGAACCAACGCCACCGCCGTGGCCCGGGGCGAGCTCGTGGAGACCGGCGACGCCCCGCGGGTGGAGAACGTCCAGGTCATCTTCCAGCAGCAGCCGGCCATGGACTCCACCAAGCACTTTGGCAGCCGCCTGGTCTTCGACGGCCAGGGCCATCTCTATGTGACCCTGGGCGAACGCTCGATCCTGGCCGGCCGCGCCCAGGCTCAGCAGATGGACTCAGCGCTCGGCAAGATCGTGCGCATCAATCACGATGGCTCAATTCCGCAGGATAACCCCTTCGTCGGACAGGCGGGCGTGCGGCCGGAAATCTTCGCCGCCGGTGTGCGCAACGTCCAGTCTGCGGCCCTGCATCCCGAAACCGGCAAGCTCTGGGAAATCGAGCACGGCGCCCGCGGCGGCGATGAGCTGAACATCATCGAGGCCGGCGAGAACTATGGCTGGCCGACCATCGCCTATGGGCTGGAATATTCCGGCCAGCCGATCGGCGAAGGCCTGACCGCCAAGGAAGGCCTGGAACAGCCGGCCTATTACTGGGACCCGGTGATCGGCCCGTCCGGCATGGCCTTCTACCAGGGCGACCTCTTCCCCGCCTGGCAGGGCAGCCTGTTCGTCGGCGCCCTGCGCGACAAGCATCTGGTCCGCCTGACCCTGGACGGTGAGCGGGTCACCGGCGAGGATCGCCTGCTGGTGGATCTGGGCGAGCGCATCCGCGAGGTCGAGGTCGGTCCTGACGGCGCGATCTATGTCGCCACCGACAGCGAACAGGGCAAGATCCTGAAGCTGGTTCCCCAGGCCAATTGAGGCGTCGAGGCCCTGCGTCCTTCGAGGCTCGCTTGCGCTCGCACCTCAGGATGAGGACGTGTCGGTTAGGCTTCTCAGTCCGTCCTCATCCTGAGGCGCCCGCGTCAGCGGGCCTCGAAGGACGAGGGCGGTTGAGCGGCGTGGTCTAAGCCCCAACCAGCCCCAGCCTCCCGGCCACCTCTTCCCCGATGGCCAGGGATGAGGTGAGGCCGGGGCTTTCGATGCCGAACAGGGCCACGAGGCCCTTCAGGCCGTGGGCCTCGGGGCCGTCGATGCGGAAGTCCGAATGGGGCTCCCCCGGCCCATGCAGCTTGGGGCGGATGCCGGCATAGTCGGGGCTCAGCGCCTCGTCCGGCAGGGCCGGCCAGAACTTGCGCACCTTGGCGTAGAAGCCGGCCGCCGCGTCGGCCTCGACGCTGTAGTCCAGCTTGTCCACGAAGATCAGGTCTGGCCCAAACACCGCCTGGCCGCCCAGGTCGCGACGATAGTGGGTGCCGAGCGCGCCGGGGATCGGCGGCGGATAGATCAGCCGCGCAAAGGGCGCCTTGCCCTGCAGGCGGAAGTAGCGGCCCTTGCCATAGTGGCCGGGCGGAATCTCCGCCTTGGGGAAACCCGCGATCTCGCCGGCCACGGCCTGGGCCGAGAGACCCGGCGCGGTGATCAGCAACCGGACGGTGAGCGTCGTGGGCTCGGCGCCGCCGGCCCGCACCTTCCAGCCGCCGCCGGCGATCGCCTCAGCCCCTTCGAAGGGCGTGGAGACCACCACCGCCCCGCCGGCCGCCTCGATCTCGCCCTGCAGGGCCAGCATATAGCCGTGGCTGTCGAACACCCCGCTCTGGGGGGAGATCAGGGCCGCGTCACAGGACAGGTTGGGCTCCAGCGCCAAGGCCTGGGCCTTGGTCAACAGTTCCATGCCTTCAACATCGTTGGTCCGGGCCTGGGCGAGGATCGGTTCGAGGCGGGCGACCTCTTCAGGGCCATTGGCCACCACCAGCTTGCCGCAGCGGTCGAAGGCCACATTCCTGGCTTCCAGGAACGGATAGAGCATCCGTCGTCCCTGCACGCAGAGCCGCGCCTTCAGCGAGCCGGTGGGATAGTAGAGCCCCCCGTGAATGACCTCGGAATTGCGCGAGGAGACCCCCTGGCCGATGGCGGCGTCGGCCTCCAGCACCACAGCCGTCATCCCTCGCCGGGCCAGCGCATAGCCGCAGGCCAGCCCCACGGCGCCGGCCCCGACCACCAGGGCGTCGAAATCGAAATCAGCCATGCCCCTGGCTAACCCGTGGCGGCTGCGGGGGGAACCGGATTTCGCAAGGGCTCAGGCCGCCGCCGAGGCCGGCGCACGCTCCCATTGGCGCCAGAGGGCCTGGGCCTTGGCCTTGGCCGGGCCGACCGAGGCCTGTTTGATGTGGCCAAAGCCGCGAATCTGCTGCGGGACCTGAGCGATCTCCACCGCCAGGGCCAGGCGTTCCGGCGTCAGCTCGCGGGCGATGCGGTCCAGATCGGCCTCGTACTCGGCGATCAGGGCGCGCTCCATCCGACGTTCCTCGGTGCGGCCGAAGGGATCGAGCCCCGTGCCCCGCAGGCCCTTCAGCCGGGCCAGGATCGGGAAGCCGTAGTCCAGCATCCAGCCGCCGAAGGCGATCTTGCGCGGATTTCCCTGGTCGTCCTTGGCCGCCAGGATCGGCGGCGCCAGCCACACCTTGGCCTTGCCGCCCTTGAAGCTCTGGCTGCGATAGGCGTCGAAGCGGCCGTCCCCATAGAGCCGGGCCACCTCGTACTCGTCCTTGTAGGCCATCAGCTTGTAGAGGTTGATCGCCACGGCCCGGGTCAGGGTCTCCGACCCCAAAGGCGTTTCAAGGTGAACGATGGCCTCTACGCGATCCTGATAACGCCGGGCGTAGGCGGCGTTCTGATAGGCGCCCAGCTCACGGGTGCGATGAGCGATCAGTTCCGCCAGGGGCAGGGTTTCCGGCGTGGCCACATCGGCCTCGGCCTTCCCCCGGCTGGCGGGATCATGGGCCGCCCGGCGGCCCAGTTCGAAGGCCTGCAGGTTTTCCTCCGCCGCCACCCCGTTCAGCCTGATGGCGCGATAGAGGGCGCGGCTGGAGATCGGGATCACGCCCTTCTGCCAGGCGAAGCCCAGCATGATCATATTGGCGTAGATGGCGTCGCCCAGCTCGGTCTCGGCCATGTGGTGCGCCGGCGTCTCGTCATAGGCCTTGGCGGCCGCAGCGATCCGCCGGGCCATGCCGCCGGAATCGAAGCGCACGTCCCGGTCGGTGACGAAGTCGGCGGTGGGCGACAGGTCGGCGTTGCCGAAGGCGACGGTGCGATCCTTGGCGTAGAGGGCCAGCGCATCGGCGCCGGCCGCCACCATCACGTCGCAGGCGATCAGCACATGGGCGCTGGCCGCCGGCGTCCGACCGCCGACGATGCTGTCTTCATCCTCGCCGATGCGGACATGGCTGAACACCGCCCCGCCCTTCTGGGCCAGGCCCGTCATGTCGACAACGGAGGCCGCCTTGCCATCCACGTGGGCGGCCATGGCCAGGATCGAGGAGGTGGTCGTTACGCCTGTGCCCCCCACCCCGGTGAAGACGATGTTGCGCACGCCGGGCGAGGGCTCGAAGGTCGGCAGGGGCGTGGAGTCGGCCGTGAGCGCCGGCAGCCGGGCGGCGTGCGGGTTCTCGGCGCCCTCCAGGGTGATGAAGGACGGGCAGAAGCCGTCGAGGCAGGAATAGTCCTGGTTGCAGGTGGACTGGTTGATCCTGCGCTTGCGGCCGAACTCGGTGTTCAGCGGCTCCACCGACACGCAGTTGGACGCCTTCGAACAATCGCCGCAGCCTTCGCAGACCAGGGGATTGATCATCACCTTCTGTTCGGCGGCCACCAGGGTTCCGCGCTTGCGCCGCCGGCGCTTTTCGGTGGCGCAGACCTGGTCATAGAGCAGGACGGTGACGCCGGGCGTGTCGCGCAAGGTCCGCTGCACGGCCATCAGCTCGGCCCGCGGCCTGACCTCGACGCCCGGGGCCAGGTCCTTCACGCCTTCATAGCGGTCGGGATCGTCGGCGACGATGACGGTGCGCGCCACCCCCTCGGAGGCCAGTTGCCGGGTGATCTGGGCGGGCGTAAAGCCGCTCTCGGCCGCCTGACCGCCGGTCATGGCCACCGCGTCGTTGAACAAGAGCTTGTAGGTGACGTTGGCCTCTGCGGCGACCGCCGCCCGGATGGCCAGCGAACCGGAGTGGTTGTAGGTCCCGTCCCCCAGATTGACGAAGACGTGCTTCTCCGTGGTGAAGGGCGCGGCCCCCACCCAGCTCAAACCCTCGCCGCCCATATGGCTGTTCAGGTCGGTATTGGGGTCGGTGAAGCTGGCCATGTAGTGGCAGCCGATGCCGGCCAGCGCCCGGGATCCCTCCGGCAGGCGGGTCGAGGTGTTGTGCGGGCAGCCCGAGCAGAAGAACGGCTTGCGCTGCTGGTCCGAAGACAGGCTGACCGCGGCGACGCCGGCGGCCGACACCCGGTTCAGATAGTCATAGACCCCGTCCATGTGCGGGCCTGGCGGCAAGCGGTCGGCGATGGCCAGCGCCACCTCGGCCACCGAGAGCGCGCCCAGGTCCGACAGCAGGGGATGGCCCTGCTCGTCGGTCTTGCCGATGATCCTGGGCCGCGCCTGGGCCGGCAGATCATAAAGGGCGGCGCGGGCCTGGCCCTCAATCAGCGGCCGCTTGTGCTCGATGACCATCAGGGTTTCGAGGCCCGCAGCGAAGGCGCGAAGGCCCGTCGGCTCCAGGGGCCAGGGCATGCCCACCTTGTAGATCGAGACGCCCAGGTCGGCGGCCTGTTCCGGGCTGATCCCCATGGCCGCGAAGGCCTCGATGACATCCTTATAGGCCTGGCCCTGGCACACGATCCCCAGGCGCGGCCGGGGCGAGGCCAGCGTCACCCGGTCGATCCGGTTGGCGCGGGCGAAGGCGAGGGCCGCGGGGATCTTGTAGCTCCGCAGCCTCCGTTCCTTGTCCATCGGCTGGTCTTTCAGCCGGATGCCGAGGCCATCGGCGGGGGGCTTGAAGCCGGCCGGCGTCACAAAGCGGTGACGCTCCAGGGAGACATCGATGGTCATCCCGGAGTCCATGGTGTCGGCCAGCGCAATCAGCCCGACCCAGAGCCCTGAGAAGCGCGACATGGCGTAGGCCATCAGGCCGTAGTCCAGCACCTCCTGCACATCGGCCGGCGACAGCACCGGCATCTCGAAGTCCTGGAAGGCGAATTCCGACTGCGACGGCAGGGTGGAGGACTTGCAGTTGTGGTCATCGCCGGCCACGGCCACCACACCCCCTTTGGGCGAGGTCCCGGCGAAATTGGCGTGCTTGAAGACGTCGCCGGTGCGGTCGACGCCGGGCGCCTTGCCGTACCACATGCCAAAGACGCCGTCGTACAGGGCGCCGGGGAAGAGATTGGCCTGCTGGCTGCCCCAGACGGCGGTGGCGGCCAGGTCCTCGTTCAGACCCTCCTTGAACACCACCTGGGCGGCGTCCAGGTGCTTGCCCGCGCGGTGGGCCTGCTGGTCGAGACCGCCCAGCGGCGAACCGCGATAGCCGGACAAAAAGCCCGCCGTATTGAGGCCCGCGGCCTCATCCAGCCGTCGCTGGTCCATCAGGACCCGCAGCAGGGCCTGGACCCCGGTGATAAAAACCCGACCCTCGTTGAGCAGAAACTTGTCGTCGAGCGTCACATCTGAGTGCCGCATCGCAATATCTTTCCCTTTTGGGCTCCCTATAGGCTTGCAAGATCATATAAGAACGCCGCAATTGCTTACCTAAGGCGTGCCCCTGACATCCGGTTCCAGGGCACGAACCGGGCGCATATGCGGAAAATTGGGGAGAAAAGCGTGTCCGAGACCCTTGATGCGGTTGATGCCAAGATTCTGGATCTGATCCAGCACGACGCCGGCCTGTCGGTGGCCGAGATCGCCGAGCGGGTCGGATTGTCCTCCAGCCCCTGCTGGCGCCGCATCAAACGCCTGGAGGACGCCGGCGTCATCCAGCGCCGGGTGACCATCCTGGACCGCGAGCGCCTGGGCCTGAACTTCGAGGTCTATTGCACCGTCAAGCTGTCCCTGCCGACCCGGGACAATCTGGACGCCTTTGAACAGGCCATCACCAAGCTGCATGAGGTGGTCCAGTGCGCCACGGTCACCGGCTCGGCCGACTATGAGCTGCGCATCGTCACCCGCGACATGCACGCCTTCGACAACTTCCTCCGCGACCAGATCCTGTCGCTCGGCCTCGTCTCCAACATCGAGAGCCGCATCGTCATCCGCGCGGTCAAGAACACCACCGCCGCCCCGCTCGGCCTCATCAGCCCCTATGTGAGCGCCCACGGCTAAGGCGCGCACCCGCGATGGCCGCCCGCGCCCGTTTCCCGCTAGTCTTCGGCCGCAACCTGCGCCTGGAGGACCCGAGATGTTGAGGGGAAGCTGTCTGTGTGGCCGGGTGGCCTATGAGGCCGAGGCGACGGTCGAGACCATCGCCCACTGTCATTGCGAGACCTGCCGCAAGGCCCATGGCGCGGCCTTTTCCAGCATCGCCTCGGTTCCGCGGGACCGACTTAGCTGGGTGCGGGGCGAAGACCTGCTCAGCGCCTATGAATCCTCGCCCGGCAAGGTGAGACGGTTCTGCTCGGCCTGCGGGTCGCAACTGGTCGCTGAGCGGGACGGAAGTCCCAGCCTTATGCTCCGGCTCGGTTGCCTGGACACCCCAGTGACGGCCGACCGCCATTGGCATATCTGGCGTTCAGACGGCGCCAGTTGGTACGATCCCAGCGCGGCGCATCCCGAATTGGCCGAGGGCTTCCCGCCGGCCTGACTTGGCCAAGGGGCTGGCAGACTAGCGAAGCTCGGCCAGGAAGGCCGCGTGGCTGGGGATGGCGTCGTCGGTGAGGCCGACGGCCAGAGATTCGGCCTCGATGATCAGGTCCGCCACCTCCTCGCTGAAGCCGGCGCCCAGGCGCCGCAGAGCCAGCGCCCGGGCCCGCACCAGCAGCAGGGCCGCCTGGGGATGCCGCGCTGACAGCTGTTCGGCCCAGGCCGGCAGATCGTTCCAGGAGCCGCGCAGCTCAGCGCGCCGCTTCAGGATCAGGGCTGCGGCCTCCCGGTAAGCCGGCCAGTCCATCAGGAAGGCCAGGGCCCGCATCAGGTCCCCGTGGCCGGCGGCGATCTCGAAGGCGCGATCCAGCGCCACTACGTCCTCAAAGTCCGCCAGCTTGGCCAGCAAGGTCCGCAGCGCTTCAGGCGACAGGGTGCGTTCGAACAGCCGCCATCGCGCCGCATCGGCGGCCTCTGTCTCTCCCTCGGCCTCCAGCACGGCGATCTCGGCGGCGTACCAGGCCTCGCCTTGCGGCTCGGGGCCGGCGGCCTTGCCTTTGGCCGGACGCGCCTGCGGGTGGGAGGCCCTCGCCGCCTCCAGGGCCTCCCGCGCCGGTCCCACCCGGCCATCCTGCGCCAGGCGCCGGGCGATCTCGGCGGCGGTGTCCGGCTTTTCCCGATCGGCGTCCGACAGGGAGAGCATCCAGGCGTCCAAATCGCCGGCCCGGTCGGCGAGCCGTCGCACGACCAGCGCCAGGCGGCCGGTGGGCTGAGGCTTGTCCGCGGTCAGACCCACCAGCAGCCGACGGGCCAGGGCCGGGCTGAGGCCTTCAGCGCCGCGCCCGACCCAGGCCGCCCATTCCGACAGCCGGGTGGACAAGGCCTCAGTGAGGATCGGTCCCGCAATCTCCGGTCCCAGTTGCGAGGCCAGGGCGGTCAGGTCGCCTGAGGCGGAGTCGAAGATGAGCGCCAGCTCGCCCTTGGGGTCCTGCACCCGGCGGGTGAGGCCGGGGTAGAGATCGAACCAGGCCACCAGCCGATCCAGCGCCAGGGCCGGCTCCAGGCCCGCCAGCCGCGCGACGATCATGCCATGCAGCGTCCTCAGTTCGGTGAGCAGCTCCGGCCGCTTGCGCCAGGAGACCCGCGTCCGGCTGACCTCCAGGGCCGTGAGGCGCTTGTCCAGCTCAAAGGCCAGGTCGGCGGCCCCCACTTCGGCGGCCAGTTCCAGGCGCAGGCGGCGCTTCAGGGCCGGCCCCGCCGTCTCCATCAGCAATTCGGCCAGCCGGTCAGCCCCGAGGGACGCCAGATTGACCTGCGAGAGCACCTTCTTCCCGCTCGCGGGGCGACGCGCCATCAGCAGCGCTCCCCCGACCCGGCGAAAGCGGACCCGGTCCTCGCCCTGGACAGGGGACATGCGCGGGTCTGCGGGGTCGGCCTGTCGGCGCTGCAGATGGTCCCGCGGCGGATCGTATTTCCCATGCGCCTAGAACGCGTGAAAGCGGCGCGGTTGCAAGGGTGGTGCGCGACGGACGCAAGGGCGATCCGAGCCCCCGCGCACGCCAGACCATGAACTCAGCTGCGGGCGGCCATCCCCTCCAGGAACCGCGCGATCTCGCGATCTCCCCGCAGCCGGACCCGCGGCGTGGTCGGCGCCAGGCGGGCGATGGCGGCCTCCAGCCGCGGGCGGTTCTTGCGATCGAAGTTCCAGATGTACTTCAGGAATTCGAGATCGATCCGCTCCTGACAATCAGGGGCCATGTCGGGGCGAGTCTGGCCGCGGTGGCGCAGCGCCCGCCAGATCACCCGCCAGAGGCGCAGGGCCAGGGGCTGGTCGATCCAGACGATCAGGTCGGCCTGGGGCAGGCGCAGGTCGAAGGTCTTGGAATTGTAGATCCCATCGGTGATCCACCGCCCGCCGGCCAGGGCTTCGGTGACCCGCTGGCGGAAGACCGCCGGATCGGATTCCCGCCAGCCTGGCTCCCAAAACAGGGCGTCCAGGTGCACCACCGGCAGGCCGGTCTTGGCCCCCAGGCGCCGGGCCAGGGTCGACTTTCCCGTGCCCGCGCAGCCCAGGATCACCACCCGCTCCATGACCGCCCCCAGCGATGCGCAAAGGATATCGCTTAGCCGTGTGACCAGACGATTCCATGACGCGCCGGCGCGTGTCGGCTCCACAGCGTTGCCGAGCTGTCGTCAGGCTTTCACACGCCGCCCTTAGCGACACGTCGGGGGGATGAGATGAACACAGAGGGCGGCCCGACACGCGAAAGGCTGGAAGCGCTCATCGGCGACCGCATCGTGGCGTGGGTGCGGCTTGAACCCTGGTCGGTGATGCGCTGCCAACTGGAGCAGGCGCGCACCTCGGTGATCGTGAAATGGCGGCGCAGCGGCGCGGTGCGGAGCGACCCTCGCCAGGTCCTTGTGGAGCATGCGGCTCTCACCTTCCTGCAGGACATCGGCGTGGCCAGCGGACCACGGCTGCTGGCCAGCGACCTGGCCGCCGGCGTGCTGGTCCTAGAGGATCTGGCGCCCCGCCGCCCCCTGGATCGGCAGATCCGCGAGGCCGGCATGGGCGGCGCCTGGCCAGGACTTGCCGCCTTCGCTCATGCGACCGGCGAGCTGGCCGCCCTGACCACCGGGCGGGCGCAGCCTTCGAAGCCTGTCTGATCCGCAGCGGCGCATCCCCGACCGACCACCGGCTCGCGGAAGCGCAGGCCACCCTGGCGATGATGCGCAAGCTGGAAGACCTCGGCTTGCCTCTCGGGGGCCTCGTCGAGACGGATCTGGAGACGGCGTTCGCCACCCTGCGGGCGCCTAGCCCCTTCCAGGCCTTTTCCAACGGCGATTGTGAAGCCAACAATTTCCTGAGCGAAGGCGGCGAGGGTCGGCTGATCGACTTCGAGGCGGCCGACTTTCGGCACGCCCTGGTCGATGCGGCCGCCATTCACGTACCGGGGCCGGCCTGGCTGACGGTGGCTGGGCCGTCTCAACGGGCGGAGCTGGAACAGATCTACCGGAGGGCGCTGGTGGCCGGCGTGACTGCGGCGGACGACGACGACGTCTTTGGCCTCGGCATGGCCGCGGCTTGCCTGACCCGCGCCTGCGAACGGCTCAGCCGGTTCCCGCGTCTGGATGACCGGCCAAGCGGTGACGCCAGCCGGCTGCAGATGGTCTCGGCGCTGGAGGCCGCAGCCGAGGCCGCATCGTATCATCGGCGCCTGCCGCAGCTGGTCGGATGGGCGCGGCAGGCGGCCTCGTGGCTTCGTCGGCGCTGGCCTGACGCAGATCAGGACCTCGATCAGCTTGCTCCCTACACCCCGCGCGCCACTTGGGCCTAAAGCGGCCGCATAGGCGAACAGCGCTGGGCGCTCGCAGATGGTTCGCGCGCCGCGAGGCGGGCGCAGTGGTCCTTGAAGCCACGGGTTCCGCGAGAGTCCGCCCACGAGCATGGCCAGGGCGGCCGGCAGGTGTCGCGTTGAGGCTCCGACGCATCCGCCAACTGCCCTTGGCGCCGAGACGTTCTATAGTCGGAGGCGACCATGGCCAAACGGGAGACGACCGTGACGATCGAACGGGTGATTCAGCAGCGCCGCAAGGATCTCGGCGGCTTCGAGGTGGGCCGGGTCCTGCCCTATGGACCACGCCGGATGGTCGGACCCTTCATCTTCTTCGACCATATGGGGCCAGCCCGGTTCGATCCCGGCTTTCCGGCCAATGTGGATGTTCGCCCTCATCCGCATATCGGGCTTTCGACGCTCTCCTACCTGTTCGACGGCCAGATCACCCACCGCGACAGCGTCGGCGCGATCCAGGAGATCCGGCCTGGCGAGGTCAACTGGATGACGGCCGGCAAGGGGATCACCCATTCCGAACGGTTCGAGCACC
>CALEOQ010000372.1 GCA_937910255.1 uncultured Caulobacteraceae bacterium
ATCTTCGACGGCCCGCCGGGTGTCGGCAAGACCACGCTCGCCCACCACCTGGCCGCACGCCTGGGCCTACTGATGGTGGCGGTGCGCCCGGAACGGCTGATCGACAAGTGGGTGGGGTCCACGGGCCGCAATATCGGCGACCTCTTCGACTGTGTGACCGCCCACCAGGAGTCCCTGGGCGAGCCCGTCGTGCTGTTCTTCGACGAGTTCGACGCCGTCTCAGCTCAGCGCAGCCAGGCCCAGCAGGGGGCGGAGCTGGAGCGCAACAACTACGTCAACACCCTGCTGCAGCGCATCGAGCAGCATGACGGCTTCATCATCGCGGCCACCAACTTCGGCAAGCACGTCGATCAGGCCATCTGGCGACGCTTCGACATCCACATGACCCTGGAGCTGCCCGGCCAGGGCGAGCGCGAGGCCATCCTGCAGCGCTATCTGGCCCCCTTCGGCCTGCCCGACCGCGCCCTGAAGACCCTCGCCGAATCCCTGGCCACCGCCTCGCCGGCCCTGATCCGGGCTCTCTGCGAGAACCTGAAGCGCCAGATCGTCCTGGCCGAGGTCCTTGAACAGGATCCCCGCCGCGAGGCGGTGTTCGAGCGGGTGCTGGCCTCCTGTCACCCCCACCCCGACCTCGGCAAGCCGCGTCTGTGGAGCCACGGCGCCGGAGACCAGGCCGTCGAGCACATCCCCTGGCCCCTGCCCCGCGCCGAAGACCTCCCGCCCGAAGACGCGCCCGCGGCCCCCGCCGACCCCGACGCCAACATCATCCAACTCCCGAGACGCACCCCATGAGCACCCTCGACATCATTTCCGGCCTGCGCGTCCTTCGCGAGAAGATCGCCGGCGGCTGGTCCGTCCCGCTCAATTCTCTGGACGTGCTCCAGTCCGCAGCCGCCGAGCTGATGCTCGCCGCGGCGCGGGAGCGCCTGACCGACCAGGGCCACGTCGACGGCGGCTATCAGGCCCAGGTCTATGACTGGACGGTCGCCTGTTTCGGCGAGGAGATCACCCGCGACAGGACCGAGCGCAATCACCGATTCCTCGAGGAGGCGCTGGAGCTTGTCCAAGCCGGCGGCTGCACCGCTTCGGAAGCCCACCAGCTGGTGGACTACGTGTTCGCCCGCGACGTCGGCGACCCCTTCCAGGAACTCGGCGGCGTCATGGTCACCCTGGCCGCCCTGGCCACGGCGAACGGCTTCAACATGGACACCGCCGGCGCCCATGAGCTGGCCCGCTGCTGGACCAAGGTCGAGCAGATCCGCGCCAAACAGGCCG
Organism: uncultured Caulobacteraceae bacterium; assembly: GCA_937910255.1. Classification (GTDB taxonomy): domain Bacteria; phylum Pseudomonadota; class Alphaproteobacteria; order Caulobacterales; family Caulobacteraceae; genus Phenylobacterium. The sequence goes on from CALEOQ010000372.1 coordinate 1,276, forward strand.
CCAAGCCCAAGCACTCCCCCCTCCCGGGGCCCAGCGCCCCGACACACGAGATTTGACCCCGGCAGCAAAAGGAAATGCCGAAATGACCAACGTCTATGAAGGGGCGCCTGACGCCCGCCAGTCCGCCGAGGTGAACGAGCCGGTGTCCCGGTTCCGGCCCCGGTATCGCGCCCTTACCGACGACGAGAAGGCGCTTCACGACGCCATCAAGTCCAAGGCCGCAGAGCTCGAAGGGCTTTTCGAACAGGTGAAGGCCGGACGCTACCGCTCCCTCGGCCTCACGGCGCTGGAGGAGTCGGTCATGTGGACGGTGAAGGAACTCACCTCCTAGTCCGGGCGGAACGGCCGGGTCGCGGCGCGACGTAAGCCCCGCCCCGGCCAATCCGCGACGCCCCATCGCCACCTCTCAACCCAAGGCCAGACCATGAAAGCCTACCTCCTCCTCGCCCTCCTCTGGGCCATCCCCCTCGCCGTGATCGCGCTCGGCTGCTGGCTGGTCCTGCTGATCCCCGCCAGCGTCGCCGCCATCATCGGCCAAGGCGCCCTCATGCTCGCCGTCGTGGCCGGCGCCGCCCTGGCGATCATGTCGATCTGGGCCAAGGGGATGCGGTCATGAGCGACGCCAACGACTTCTCCCGCATCGGGACCAATGCGGGCCACGGCCACGTCTGGGCGCGCCCGGACGGCGTCAAGACCCGCTGCGGAGGCCCGGGACTGTGCCGCCCCTGCGCCGCGGACTTCGCCCTCCTGAACCGCTCCGTCCAGAAGGGCGCCGACACCACGGCCGCCGACCTGATCGAGGTGATGAAGGGCCAGCTGCTGATCGTCCTGATCGAGCGCCTGGGAGGCCAGGTCCGCGTGCCTGTCGCGGAGGTCGACGACACCGGCGGCAAGGTCCTCGCCATGCGGCTCGAGGGCTCTGACTTCATCTTCGAGATCCTGGGGAAGCACTGATGGCCGACGTGCCCAAGACCACTCTCACCGACGGCTCGCCCGTCACCCCCGATCACCGCGAGATCGACCCCGCCACCGGCCAGCAGAAGGCCTATGTGGTCCTCTCGGCCGAGGAGCGCGCCAAGGGCTTCGTCCGCCCCTATCGCGACGCCTACCGCCACCAGACCTGCGGCAAGGTCACCACCATGGGCCGCGCCCTGGCGGAGACCTATGCCCGCGAGCCGGCCTTCTACAGCGGCACCTTCTGTTCGACCTGCCGCGCCCACTTCCCGGTCGGCGAGGCCGGTGAGTTCACTTGGTTCGAGATGGACGGCCGCGAAGGCCCGAAGGTGGGCACATGACCGGCCTGTCGGAGAAGGACCAGGACGTTCGGGCGATAGCCTACAAGGAGGGCTGGGATGATCGCGAGGCCCTCCTCAATCGGGCCGCACCTGAAGCCGCTCGCTCATCCCCCCAGGAAGCGGGGGAGCCGGTGGCGACGGAGGAATGTGAAGGTTGCCCGGGTTTATGGCCCGATGACGAATTAGACGTTGGCTTGAGGTGCTGCCGGATTGAACCGCTAGACGGCTCCCCTCCCCCAGCCAATGACCGCACCAAGGCGCTGGAGGAGGCAGTCGCTGGTATCGCCGACGACTACATGACCAGCGAGACGCACCACCCCGGCTATGTGCTGATCCCGGTCGCGAAGTTCGAGCGCCTAGCCGCCCTTACCCCAGCCGCCCCAGCCGCTGATGAACTGCCAGCCTTTGAGCCCTTGATGCTGCGCGGCCTGACCTTCGCGCAGGCCCTGGCCTCGATGCGGGCCACCGGCTGCGCGATCCGCCGCAATCACTGGTGCGCGCCTATCGTGCGCTTAGTCGACGGCCGACCCCATCTGGACGATGAGGGCGAGGTTGAAAGCGCTCCCTACCATCCGGCCACAGACGACCGGCGCGCAGCCGATTGGGAAATGATCCCGAGCCCCGAGCTGGAACCCGACCAACCCGAGAAGGGGGGTGATCTACAGAGCGCCCTCGCCGAAGCCGAGGCCCAGGTGCATCGCCTCAAGCGCGAGATCGCCCAGGGACCATGCGTCGAGTTCGGCCACGACTGGCAATTCATCGGCGGAAAGAACGCCGCCTGCGGCTGTTCGGTTCCCGTCAACGTCTGCACCAAGTGCGGCGACTGCGACTATGGCGACAACGCCGACGCCGACGAGATCATCAAATCCTGCGCCGAGGCCGACCATGGATGAGCGGAAGCTGAAAACCGTGGCGATCCTGGCCGCCACGCACCCGGCCGTGGCCTATCTGACCGTGGGTGTCGTCCTCTTCCTTTGGGCGAGGCCACTGATGGTCGAGGAGGGCTGGTCGGCGCGCAAGCAGACCAGCGCCGCCGTCGAGGTGATCCTCCGCTGGCCCGAGTTCATCCGGCGAACACTGGAGCCGTCCAATGGCTGAGCTGACAGAGGCGCAGCGCGCCGTGCTCAAAGTCATGAAGGACGACGAGGAGCAGAACGGTCTGGGCCTGCACCTGCTGTTCATCAGCGTCCCGCGCGAGGCTTATGTGAACCAGCTGATCGGGCTGGGTCTAGCGCAACACCCAAATGGGGATCTTCGCTATGCCGTCGCGACCGACGCCGGAAAGGCCTTCCTCGATCTCGACCATTCCGCCTATGACGCCGCCATCGCCCAGGCGGTGGCGGCCTACGAGACCGCCCTCGGCAGCCCCGAGGCGGTGACCAAGGCCAAGGATGTCCTGGAAGCCCTCCACGCCTTCGCCCAGGCCACGCCAGCGGCCCTGGGGTGCGATGTGACCCTCTGGTTCATCAAGCGCCACGCCGTGGCCGTCGAGGCCCACAGCGCCGTCATGCGGGCCCACTTCGAGCAGCGCCGCCGAGAGGCCAAGCCATGAACCGCCGCGCCTTCCTCCTGGGCGCCGCCGCTGCGCCGCTCGCGCCCGTGTTGCTGAACCCCGGCGCCCAGGCCGCCAGCATCCCCTTGGCCATAGCCGGCCAGATCATCCCCTTCACAATCACGGGCGGGCAGGTGGTTTCCACCGTCGTGTTCCGCGCCGACTCCTTCACCATCTGCAAAGGCCAGTCTGCAGGCCCGACCGCCCTCCCGTGGTCGCGGTTGGCCCAGAGCTTCGAACGGGAGGTTGGGGGATGACGCCCGTCCCGTCGGACCTGAACGCCCTACCTGCGCGGATGACGACCAGCCAGGTCTGCGCCCTCGCCGGCTGCAGCGCGGCCCGGCTGGCCCGGCAGCGGCGCGAGGACCCCGACTGGCTTCCCCCGTCGCGCGTCCAGCTGGGCCGCTCGACGATGTTCGACCGGGACACCGTTCTCAAAGCCCTCGGTTTGGTCAAGGATGAGCCGACCCATGAAACCTGGACCGCAGATCCCGATGCCATCCGTCGCGCTAGAGCTCGGAAAGTACGTCACCCTGCGCCGGCGCAAGGACGGGACCCATCGCGTCTTGATGGAGGTCCCCGCCAGGCTGCGACCCTCCGGCTGGTCGGCGGCGATCCCCCTGCCCATCAACGGGGGCCGCACGGGTGACCTGAGCGACCTCGACGAGGTCCGCCGCATCCGCGACGACGCCCAGACCCTCTATGCCCGCCTGCAGCAGGCCCGCATGGGTGCGGCGGCGCCTGAGGCGGTCCTGCGCAACTTCCCCCGCCTGGTGCGGGAATGGCAGACCAGTCAGGGGTTCAAGGCCAAGAAGCCGCGCACCCAGAAGGGCTACGCCTACCACGCCAGCCTGATCCTCGACTGGTCGGCCGCCAATGGCGATCGGCCCGTCGCCGGCCTGCCCCGCGACGCGATCGAGGCCTTTCTCGCCCTCTATGACGACCGGCCGACGAGCCGCCGGCACGTGAAGATCGTGCTCAAGATGCTGCTGGACCACGCCATCGCCCTGGGCTGGCGCGCCGACAATCCGGCCGAGCGGATCAAGATGGCCGCGCCCGAGAGCCGCCTGGTCATCTGGGAATGGGAGGATGCGCGGCGCGAGGCCTGGGCCTGCGCCGCCGCCGGCCAGCCGTCGATCGCCGCCCTGATCCTCACCAACTGGGAAATCGGCCAACGGGTCACCGACCTGCGCCTGTTCCGCAGAGGGGCCGACTACACACCTGCAGACGGGGCGTTCCGCTACTGGCAGTCCAAGACCCAGTCCTATGTCACCGTGCCCGTCAGCGACGATCTGAGGGCGATGCTGGCCATCGTCGAGAAGCCTGACAGTCTGTATCTCTTCACCGACGCCGCCACGGGCAAGCCATGGGACGAGCAGCGCCTGGGCCACGTCTTCGCCGCCATCCGCACGCGGTCAGATCTCCAGCTCCGCGCCCTGCGCCACTCCTGTGTCGTCCAGCAGGCCCGGGCCGGCTGCACCGTCCCCGAGATCGCCTCGGTCACCGGCCACAGCCCGTTTTCGGTGGAGCAGATCCTGCGCAAGTACCTGCCCCGCGACAACCAGGTCGCCTGGAACGCCCAGCGCAAACGGGGCCTGATCAGAACCGAAGGTGGACAGGAGTCTGACGGTCGTCTGACTGGAGAGTCTGACGACCGCCGCGCAGCCACCGCTAAGTGACTGAAAACATTGGTAGGCCGGGTGGGGGTCGAACCCACGACCATTCGATTAAAAGTCGAATGCTCTACCACTGAGCTACCGGCCCATGACGCGGCGCGGAGTGGGCGCCGGGTCGAAGGGGGCGGACCATAGGGCGCAGGTCCGACTCGGGCAAGTCGCGCTTGGCCTTCCGGCGATCATCGAGGGCGCGTAGGATGGGGATATGTCTCGTACCCTTTCCCTGGCCCTTATGGCCGCCGCCGTTCTGGCTTCTGCAGGCTGCACCACGACCCGCGCCGATGGATCGCCACGCATCCAGACCACATCGCAGGCCAACCGCGAAAGCGTCCAGGGGGCCGTCGTCTCCCCCCTGCGGGACGTCAATATGCTGCGGACCAAGATCCCGCCGATCCTGCTGGAGGCCCAGGCCGATCCCTATCGGCGTCCGTACCCGGCGTCCTGCGAGAGCCTGATCGCCGAGATCCGGCCGCTCAGCCAGGCGCTCGGCGCCGACCTGGACGAAGAGGCGGTCGACGAGGACGACCTGCTCGACCAGGGGCGCACCACCGCCCTGGGCGCCGTGGCCGGCCTGGCCCAGGACGTCATCCCGTTCCGCGGCTGGGTGCGCCAGCTGAGCGGGGCCGAGCGGCACGACAAGACGGTGCAGAGCGCCATCGTCGCCGGCGGGGTTCGCCGGGCCTATCTGAAGGGCCTGGGCGAGGCTCGCGGCTGCAACCCGCCGGCTACGCCCAACCATGGTCGCGTGAAGCCCGAGGTCATCCAGCAGGAGCTGCGCCCCCGCTACCCCGTGCGCTGAGCGCTGCGGAAGTCGCGACGGAAGGCCTCGAACCGCCCCTCGGCGATGGCCTCGCGCATGGCCGCGGTCAGGGCCTGGAAATGGGCGATGTTGTGCCAGGACAGCAGCACCTGGCCGAGGATCTCCTCGGCCTTCACCAGGTGATGCAGATAGGCCTTGGAATAGTCCCGGCTGGCCGGGCAGGACGAGGTCTCGTCCAGCGGCGTGTCGTCCTCGGCGAAGCGGGCGCTCTTCAGATTGATCGGACCGTTCCAGGTCCAGGCCTGGCCATGGCGACCTGACCTGGTCGGCAGGACGCAATCGAACATGTCGACGCCCCGGGCCACGGCCTCGACCAGGTCGATGGGCTTGCCCACCCCCATCAGATAGCGCGGCCGGTCGGCGGGCAGCAGACCCGGCGCATAGTCCAGCACCTCGCACATGGCCTCATGGCCTTCGCCGACGGCCAGGCCGCCGATGGCGTAGCCGTCGAAGCCGATCTCCACCAGGCGCTCGGCCGATTCCCGGCGCAGGGCCTCGATGGTGGAGCCCTGCTGGATGCCGAACAGAGCCTGATGCTCGCGCTCGCCGAAAGCCGCCTTGCAGCGCGCGCCCCAGCGGGCCGACAGCCGCAGGGCCTCGGCCGCGCGGGCTTCCTCCGCCGGCCAGGCGACGCACTCGTCGAGCTGCATGACGATGTCGGAGCCCAGCAGATCGGCCTGAATCTCCACCGAGCGCTCGGGCGAGAGCACATGGCGCGAGCCGTCGATATGGCTGGCGAAGGTCACGGCCTCTTCGGTCACCTTGGCGATGTTGGACAGCGACATCACCTGGAAGCCGCCGGAGTCGGTGAGGATCGGCTTCTCCCAGCGCATGAAGCGATGCAGGCCCCCCAGGCGCGACACCCGCTCGGCGCCCGGCCGCAGCATCAGGTGATAGGTGTTGCCCAGGATGATGTCCGCGCCGGTGGACGCCACCTGATCGACTGTCAGGGCCTTCACCGTCGCGGCCGTGCCCACGGGCATGAAGGCCGGCGTGCGGATGTCGCCCCGCGCGGTCTTGAGCACGCCGGTCCGGGCGGCGCCGTCCGTGGCGGCGATCTCGAAGGGAAAGGCGGCCATCAGTCGGCCCTCCAGAGCAGGCTGGCGTCGCCATAGGAATAGAAGCGGTAGTCATTTGTGATGGCGTGGGCGTAGGCCGCCCGCATTGTTTCCAGGCCGGAAAAGGCGCTGACCAGCATGAACAGGGTCGAGCGCGGCAGGTGGAAGTTGGTCATCAGCCCGTCGGCCGCCCGGAACCGGTAGCCCGGCGTGATGAAGATGGCCGTATCATTGGCGAATGGGCGCACCACGCCGTCCTCACCCGCCGCGCTCTCCACCAGCCGCAGGGAGGTGGTGCCGACGCAGATGATGCGGCCGCCCGCGGCCCTGGCGCGATTGAGACGTTCGGCCGTCTCCGGGCTCACCTCGCCGAACTCGGCGTGCATCCGGTGGCCTTCGATTTCGTCCACCTTGACCGGCAGGAAGGTGCCGGCCCCCACATGCAGGGTGACGAAGCAGGTCTCGACCCCGGCCGCGGTCAGCCGGTCCATCAGCTCCGGGGTGAAGTGGAGGCCCGCCGTGGGCGCGGCCACCGAGCCGTCGGCCTGGGCGTAGATGGTCTGATAGTCGGTCTGGTCCTGTTCGTCCTCGGGCCGCTTGGCGGCGATATAGGGCGGCAGGGGCATGGCGCCGCGGGCCTTGATCGCCTCGTCCAGGGCGGGGCCGGCGAGATCAAAGGCCAGCAGGATTTCGCCGCCCTCGCCCTTCTCCACCACCGTGGCGTCCAGGGCGCCCAGCAGGCAGGCGCGATCCTCGGTCTCGCCGAAGCTCACCCGGTCGCCCACCGCCAGGCGCTTGCCCGGCCGCATGAAGGCGCTCCAGCGATCGGGGGCGACCCGCTTGTGCAGGGTGGCCTCGACAGCGACGATGCTCTCGCCCCGGGTCCGCCGGCCGCTGAGCCGCGCCGGGATCACCCGCGTGTCGTTCAGCACCAGGATGTCGCCGGCTCGCAGTTCGCCCGGCAGGTCATGGACCCGCAGGTCGGCCAGGGCCTGGCCGGGGATCACCCGCAGCATCCGCGCCCAATCCCTGGGCTGAGCGGGACGCAGGGCGATGGCGCTGTCGGGCAGGTCGAAGTCGAAATCGGCAGTCTTCATGTGACCTGCGTCAGGCCATGCGAGACCCCGCGCGTCAAGCGCAGGCTCATGCTAGAGCCGGTTCCATGGGCCTGATCCGAGTCGTCATCACGCGCATTCTCGAGGATGTCGCCGCCGCCATGGCGGTGCTGGCGGCCCTGGTCATGCTGGCCGCCCAGGGCGGGCGGTTCAGCGACAATCTGGATGTCGCCACCCATTTCGCCGTGGTGTTCATCGCCTTGGCCATCGTCGCCGCCTTGCTGGCGGCCCTGACCCCGCCGACGAAGCTGCGCCGCTTCACCCTGGGCATGGCGGCGCTCGCCGTCGGCCTCGCCGGCCTGCTGATCGCGCCCGAGGTGTTCCGAAAAACCGGCCACGCCGCCGCGGCCGAGACGGCGAGCCTTCACCAGATCAAGCTCATCCAGATCAACAGTTGGAGCGGCCGCAACCAGACCCTGGGCGAGACCGCCGACTGGATCGTCGCCCAGGACCCGGACATCATCGTGGTCGAAGAGGCAAGCCGCAGGTTCCAGCGGGCGCTGGAATCGCGGGCCGCCTACCACCGCACCTGCGATCCCGACGATCGCTGCGAGGTCATCATCTACAGCAAGGTCGCGCCCATCTCGGCGGGCCTGCCCAAGGTCCGTGAAGGCGCGTTCTTCCCGGCCACCCGCGCCACCTTCGCCGCGCCCGGGGGCGCGTTCACGGTGATCGGCGCGCACTATACCTGGCCCGTGCCGGCCGGCCCGCAGCAGCAGCAGAGCCTGCGCCTGACGACCATGGCCAGGCTCTATGAGCGCGAGCGGCTGATCATTGCGGGCGATTTCAATTCCACCCCCTGGTCCTTCACCCTGCGTCGGCAGGACGAGGCGCTTGGGCTGGTCCGGCGCAACCAAGCCATGCTGAGCTGGCCGGCCATGGCCTTTTCCCGCTGGAACATCCACATGCCCCTGCCCTTCCTGGCCATCGACCACGTCTATGCCGGATCGGACTGGGTGACCCTGGGCGCCGAGCGGGGCCCGGCCCTGGGCTCGGATCACTTCCCGGTGGTGGTGACCCTGGCGCTGTCCCCGGCCGGCTGAACGCCGACCGGGGAGCCATCTTGGGCCTCAGGCGTCGGCGGCGACCTTCATCGACACGATCTTGCCCGGGCTGCGCGGCGGCTCGCCCTTGGGCAGGGCGTCGATATGCTCCATGCCCTCGGTCACTTCGCCCCACACCGTGTATTGGCCGTCGAGGAACCGGGCGTCGTCGAAGCAGATGAAGAACTGGCTATTGGCCGAATCCGGCACAGCCGTGCGCGCCATGGAGCAGACCCCGCGCACGTGGGGTTCGGGATTGAACTCGGCCTTCAGGTTCGGCTTGTCCGAACCGCCCGAGCCGGTGCCGGTCGGATCGCCGCCCTGGGCCATGAAGCCCGGGATGACCCGGTGGAAGACGACGCCGTCATAGAAGCCCTCGCGGGCCAGCTCCTTGATCCGGGCCACGTGGCCAGGCGCCAGGTCGGGGCGCAGGCGAATGGTCACCGGGCCGGCGTCCAGCGTCATGATCAGGGTGTTTTCGGAATCCATCACTTTACCTCAGAAGGAATTTTGAGATTGCAGGCCGAGAAATCGGCCCCGTCTTCGGCGCGCATCTGCGCCACCTGAGTGGCGAACCAGGGGCCTGCAGTGTCCACAACGCGCAAGGCCGGCCTTTCGGCCTCAGGAATATCAGCCAGCATCCTGGCGCGGACCATCATGTCCTGGGGCGGGGTCACCGGCTCGCCCACCTTGAGGGCGCGGACCACCTCCAGGCCGGCGACGACGCGGCCAAAGGCGGTGTATCGCCGCTCGAGCGACGGATAGGCCTGGCGCATCAGGAAGAACTGGCTGTTGGCGGAGTCCTCCTCAGAACCCCGCGCCATGCCGGCCACGCCAGGGCAGAACAGCGGCCAGGCGGTGATCTTGTTGTCGGCGGTCATGGCCATCAGCATCGGGCTCTGGGTCATGACCGGCACGACGCCGACAAAGCCGGTCTGGCTGCTGCCGGAATCCGAGACGGCCACGAACGGGTCGGCCGCCCCGCGGCGGAAGGTGAACTCCGCCGTCATGTCGGGCAGGTCTGAGCCGCCGGCGCCGCTGTCCAGGGGGTCGCCGGTCTGGGCCATGAACACGTCGATGACGCGGAAGAAGCTGCGTCCGTCATAGAAGCCCTGGCGGGTCAGGGTCTTGATCCGCTCCACATGGACCGGCGCGATCGTCGGCGACAGCTCGACAAAGACCACGCCCTTGTTGGTGTCGATCACCATGACGTCGTCGGGGTTGGGAGATCGGAAGAGCGTCGTGTAGGGAAAGAGTGTAGAGCTCGGTGGTCGCCGTATCATTAAAAAAAAAACGCGATCAGATCTAGCACTGCAGCGTGACGAGCACGGGGAGCGCAGCCAGCACGCGTCACACACGTCCACGCCCACGGTC
>CALEOQ010000373.1 GCA_937910255.1 uncultured Caulobacteraceae bacterium
CGTCGAGACGGCCCGGCCGGACTGGACCAAACCCGAGGCCGCCGCCCCGTAGGGCACCGCCTCTCAGGTCGAGGGCAACGGGTACATCTCGCAGCCCGACGGCCCGCCGCAGTCGGTCTGGTTCACTGAATCGATTCCCGATCGCCGGCGGCTCTGAGCGTTCCACTCGCTGCGAGGCTTGCACACCTTCTGCATGGACGCCCTCGACCCGGTCACCTCGACCCGGCGGCAGATCACCGGATCGGGATCCGGTTCCGGCTCCGTCTGGCCCTGCACATCGACGCCGGCGACATCGGTCGGCGACTCGGCGACCGCCGCGGCGTCCTGGGCCATGGCGGGTGTGGCGATCATGGCCCCCAGCAGCAGGGGGAGCAGGATGCGGCGCATGGGGGTCAGCCTCTCTCAGATCCTCCCCGGCAGAGTTCACCCTGGACTCCAGACGGGCAAGAAATTTCTTCTCCCCCGCTGCGCCGGGGGGCGACGAGCCTGTTTCCTGGGCCAGCCTGTGCTAATCCGCCGTCCACGGACGATCAGCCCCACGGACGACCCTTTTGGCCAAGACCACGCTCGACAAGGACCTGGGAAAGGTCACGCGCCTGCAGAGCGCCACCCAGGACATCTCCCGCCAGATCGCCCTGCCTGGGCTCTCGGTGCTGTTCCTGGTGGGCGTCACCGTCTTCGCCACCCTGGTGGTCGCGGACGGACCGCTGGCGATCTACGCCATCGTCGGCGCGGTGGTGGCTGGCTACCTCGCCCTGAACATCGGCGCCAATGACGTGGCCAACAATATGGGCCCGGCGGTAGGCGGCAAGGCCCTGCCCATGGCCTGGGCGCTGGTCATCGCTGGGGTCTGCGAGGCGGCCGGCGCCATCCTGGCCGGCGGCGATGTGGTCTCCACCGTCTCCAAGGGGATCATCACCCCGCCGGCGGACCTCGCCACCATCGACTTCATCCTGGTGATGACAGCCGCTCTGTTCGCCGCGGCGGTATGGATCAACCTGGCCACGGTGATCGGCGCGCCGGTCTCCACCACCCACTCCATCGTCGGCGCGGTGCTGGGCTCCGGCGTCGCCGCGGCCGGCTTCGGGGTGGTGGCCTGGCCGACGCTCGGCGCCATCGCCGCCAGCTGGGTGATCTCGCCGGTGCTGGGCGGGCTGGTGGCCGCGGGCCTGCTGGCCCTGATCAAGTTCGCCATCCTGTTCCGCCAGGACCGGATCGCCGCAGCCCGCACCTGGGTGCCGGTGCTGATCGGCCTGATGAGCGGGGTCTTCACCCTCTACATGCTGAGCAAGGGGCTCAGCCGTATCTGGGCGCCCTCTGACCGCACGGCGCTGACCCTGGGCGCCGTGATGGCCCTGGCCGGCTGGCTGGCCGCCCGGCCATGGATCGCGCGCCGCTCAGCCCTGATGGAGAACCGCCGCAAGGCGGTCAGCCGCCTGTTCGTCCTGCCCCTGATCTGTGCGGCGGGCCTGCTGTCCTTCGCCCATGGCGCCAATGATGTGGCCAACGCCGTCGGCCCCCTGGCCGCCATCGTCAGCGCCGCCCAGACCGGCTCGGCGACCACGCAGGGGGACGTGATCCTGCCGCTCTGGGTGCTGGCCATCGGCGCGGTGGGCATTTCGCTGGGCCTGGCTCTGTTCGGCCCCCGCCTGATCCGCACGGTGGGGGAGAAGATCACCAAGATGGACGCCATGCGGGCCTATTGCGTGGCCCAGGCGGCCGCCATCACCGTGCTGGCGGCCTCCAGCCTCGGCCTGCCGGTCTCGTCCACCCACATCGCCATCGGCGGCGTCTTCGGCGTCGGCCTGCTGCGCGAGCTGCTGACCAATCGCGGCATCCGCCGGCGGCCCAATGGCGGTGTGGTTATCGAGCCGCCCGCGCTCGCTCCGGTCCCGCAGACCGCGGAACAGGCCGAGCGCCAGCGGGAAAAGACCGAGAAGCGGCGGCTGGTGCGGCGGCGCCACGCCTGGGGCATCGCCGCAGCCTGGGTGATCACCGTGCCGGCCGCGGGCCTGTTGTCCGGCGGGCTCTATACCCTGCTCAGCGCCCTGATCCGGCCTTGAGGCGGCGGCCGCGGGCCTCGGCCTTGCGGATCTTCTTGCCCTTGCCGCGGGCCTGATCGGTCGCATCGGGCGCCGGGGCCGGGCGGGCGGCCAGCTGGTGGGCGGCGGCGCGCAGCATCTCGCCCAGGGCGGGGTCCGCCAGCAGGGCGATGGCGGTCTCCAGATCCGCCCAGCGGCGCTGACGCTGGGCCTTCTCGTCCCAGCGGTCGAGCTGGCGGGTGACCTTGAGCAGATAGAGGGTGACGGCGATGGTCTCGCGGCGGTCCCCGCGGACCCGGGTCGCCGTATAGGTTCCCAGGGGCTGGTCGCTGACCACGCCCTCGACGCCGGCCTCCTCCAGGGCTTCCTGGGCCGCCGACTCCCAGGGGGTGCGGCCGCGCATCAGCCCGCCCTTGGGAAACAGCCACCGCCCCGTCCGCCGCGACGTGACCATCAGGAAGACCGGACCATCCTTGGTCAGGCGATAGGGCACGGCCCCGGCCTGCGGGGTCGGCGTGGCTGCGGCGTCCGCGGGCGGAGGGCCGCGCCACCAGTCTATAAAGCGCCTCAACATGGGATCTGGTCATCAATGGCGGCGGGCGTCGTCGCAAGCCCACGGACCTATAATTCCCTGATTCCCGCTTCGGCTCCCCAGAAGGAACGGCGTTCGGCCTTTCGGCTAGATCCGGGCGGGCAGCACCACCTGCATGTCCTCATAGCCCTTCACGAAGATCGAATAGCTCCGCCTGGGCTCGGCCAGCACCTGGATGTCGGGGAAGCGCTTCATGATCTCCTCCCAGATGATGGTCAGCTGCAGCTCGGCCAGGCGGTTGCCCACGCAGCGGTGGATGCCGAAACCGAACGACATGTGCTGGCGCGGCCGGGGCCGGTCGATGATGTAGGCGTCGGGGTTCTCGATCACCGTGTCGTCGCGGTTGCCCGAGACGTACCACATGGCCACCTTGTCGCCCTCGCGGATGGTCTGGCCCTCCATCTCGAAGTCCTGCGTCGCCGTCCGCGCCATGTGGGCCAGCGGCGTCTGCCAGCGGATGGTCTCCGACACCATGGACGGGATCAGGTCGGGACTGGCCCGCAGCTTGGCGTACTGATCCGGGTTCTGATTGAGCGCCAGGACCGAGCCGGAGATGGTGTTCCGCGTGGTGTCATTGCCGCCGATGATCAGCAGGGCGACATTGGCGTGGAAGTCGGCCATCGACATGTTCCGTGTCTCCTCCCCATGAGCCAGCATGGAGATGAGGTCGCCGGTGGGCTCGGCGTTGACCCGTTCGTTCCACAGGCCGGTGAAGAAACCGAAGCACTCGGCCATCACCTTGCGCAGCTCGGCGAGGTCGGCCACCGGTCCATGCCCCGGCGCGGTGGTCATGGCGTCGGACCAGAAGGTCAGCTTGCGCCGCTCCTCGAAGGGGAAGTCGAACAGGGTCGCCAAGGTCATGGTGGTCAGCTCTTTGGAGACCTTGTCCACCCAGTCGAATTCCTCGCCCACTGGCAGGCTGTCGAGGATCAGGCCGGCCCGCTCGCGGATCAGCGGCGCCATGACCGACAGGGCCATGGGCGAGAGCGCCGGGCTGACGGTCTTGCGCTGCACGTCGTGGCGCGGCGGGTCCATGGCGATGAAGTTGGAGCCGGACTCCGCGTTCGGGTCGCGGAACCCCTGGGCGGCCTTGGCCGTCAGGGTGATGCCCTTGGCCGAGGAAAACACCTGGTGGTTGGAATCCACCGCCAGGATGTCGTTGTAGCGGGTGATCGACCAGTAGGCGCCGTAGTTGCTGTCGGGGGTGTAGTGGACCGGCGACTCCTTCCGCAGCCGCTCGAAGGTCGGCCACATGGCGTCATCGCGAGATCGGAAGAGCACACGTCTGAACTCCAGTCACGTCGTAACCTCGTATGCCGTCTTCTGCTCTAAAAAAAAACTGCACGATCT
>CALEOQ010000374.1 GCA_937910255.1 uncultured Caulobacteraceae bacterium
TTATGAGTCGGTTGTAGGCTCATATTTTTGTGTTTCAAGCAGAAGACGGCATACGAGGTTACGACGTGACTGGAGTTCAGACGTGTGCTCTTCCGATCTTTGAAGCGGCTCGCCGGGAGCGCCTGCTCGCAGCGGTGGAGACGGCGCTCAGCCCGCTCGGCATGCTGTCGCTGGTCAACGAGACGCATCTCTATCGGGCGGTGGTGAGGTCCCCCCTCACAGCAAGGTCAGCCCCCTGTCCGTCGCGCAGCGTTTGATGGCGTCGATGATCTGCCGGATCACCGGGAAGTCGGCCGCCTCCTGCGAGATCGCGATGGAGCAGGCTGAGCGGTAGCGCCGGGGGACGGGCAGGAGCACGAGGTCTCCCCTGGCGATCTCGTCCATGAAGATGAAGGGCGAGGCCAGGGCGACGAAATCCCGTTCGAGGATGAGCGCCCGGGCGCAGTCCATGTCCGATGTCCGCACGGTGGTGAGGATCTGTTCGGCCTCGGGCGGCAGGCCTTCGGAGAAGAAGGGCGCATAGGTCGTGTAGCGAACGGTCGAGACATGGGGAAAGGTCAGGCTTTCGGCCCAGCTCAAGGTGTCGCGCCCGGCCAGAGGATGTCCGGCCCGGACGATCGAGGCCCCCGGCTCTTCGAACAGGGGAACGACATGCATGCCCGGGAAGTCCAGCAGCGGGCTGAAATGGCCCACGACGATGTCGAACTGCCCCTTGGAGAGGCGCTCATGGAGTTCGTCGGACGCCAGCACGTCGAGGTCCAGATGCAGCTGGGGAAAGCGGGCCAGGATTTCGGTGACCAGGCGGGGCAGCATGATGGCCTTGGCGCCGGGTCCCACGCCCATGCGCACCCGTCCCACCTCGCCGCCGGCCAGCAAGGAGATCTCCCGCTCGAGGCGGTCGGTCCAGCGCAGGATTTCGCGGGCGCGATCGGCGATGTGCAGGGCGAAGATGGTCGGCGTCGCCGACCCGCCGCGGCCACGCTGGAACAGCACCTGGCCCAGCTGGTCCTCGAGCCGCGCCAGGGATTTGCTCAGGGTGGGCTGGGACACGCCGAGCGCCCGGGCGGCCTTGCCGATGCTGCCGCGCTCGCAGATCTCCAGAACCAGGCGAAGTCGATGGATGTCCATACACGCCCTCCTCCGCCATAAGACATAGCCTGCGTCTATGACCGCGCGGAAGACATATCTATTTCCAGGCCGGACGAGATCTCCCCATCCTTGGCCATAACGAGCGGCGTCTGAACCGCTTGAGGGACAAGGGGAAACGCCGTGATCTTGATCACTCGACGTCGCATGTTCGCCTGTTCGGCGTCCGCGATCGCGCTGGCCTGGGGCGTGGGCGGCTCGGCCGCCGCTCAGGACATTCAACCGCCTTCCACAACGGTGGATGAGATCGTCGTCACCGCTCAGAAGCGGACCCAGAACATCCAGGACGTGCCGATTTCAATCATCGCCATCGGCGGCGACGCGCTGGAGGCGGCGAAGATCGAGCGGGTCGCCGATCTCAAGGTCCTGGCGCCTGGCCTGGAGGTCACCCGGGGCACCCAGATCGCCAATCAGCGCATCCAGATCCGAGGGGTCGGCAGCGCCGGCAACAGCGGGATCGAGCCGAGCGTCGGCCTGTTTCTGGACGGCGTCTATGTGGCGCGCCCCGCCGCCCTGCTGGGCAATCTGGTGGACATCGAAGGCGTTGAAGTGCTTCGCGGCCCTCAGGGCACGCTGTTCGGACGCAACACCACCATGGGCGTGATCAGCGTCAACACCCGCTCGCCGTCGTTCGAACGCGCGCTGGAAGGGGCGGCCTCCTATGGAAGCTGGGATACGGCGGGCTTTCGGGCGATCGGCAACCTGCCCCTGAGCGACACCGTCGCCGGGCGGCTGGTGGTGGCCGGCTCGCGCACCGATGGACCGGCCTATAATGATCTGGCACAGGAGAGCATCGGCCAGCGATCGGACATCCTGGTTCGCGCCAGCCTGCGATGGGACATCAACGACCAGCTCCGCTGGATCGGGCGGCTGGATCACCAGCACATCGCAGGCGACGGGGCGCCCCATTCGGAGCTGATCCCCAGCACCCTGACGCCGACCTCCATCGCCAACTTCCGAGCCCGTCTCGATCGCGATGGGGCAGGTCCCGAGGTGGCCGAACTGCCCGACGTGTCGGACGCGTTCGACGAGCACCTCTATCACTTCCAGAAGGGTGATCTGAAGGACACCCAGGTGGGCGCGACCAGCGACCTGACCTGGGATTTCGACAATCGCTGGCGGGCGCGTTACATCGCCGGCTACCGCGACTGGACCAATGAACAGGCCGAGGGCGACGTCCTCCTGACCCCCTACGACCTGGCCACCCGCAACGCCCGCTTCACCAGCGAGAGCATCTCCCACGAACTCCAGCTCATCTCACCGGAGCGGGAGCTGATGGGGGGGCGTCTCGACCTCGTGCTCGGCCTCTACAGTTTCGAGGAGGACTACACCACCTACGACCGGACAGACCTCGGCTTCGACTACTGCGACCGGTTCATCCGCAACGCCCTGCCCGCCCGGCTGGCGGGATGCCTCGCCGGCCCGCTTCTCGATGCGGGCCACAACGGGCTTGTTCAGGAGGCCAGCAGCCTGGCCGTGTTCGGCGAAAGCGTGGTCCATCTGACCGACACCTTGGATCTGACCCTGGGCGCCCGCTACACCAGCGAGGAAAAGACCGGGTCCATCTACCAGGTCCGGAACAACACCGCCGACCTGTTGAGAGGCCCGGAAAACACCGCGCTTTCCTACGAGGACGACCAACTCACCTATCGGCTGATCTCGACCTGGACCCCGGCGTCCGACCTCCTGTTCTACGCCTCCTACGCGACCGGCTATAAGGCCGGCGGGTTCGAGAATGCGCCCTCCACCACGCCCCTGGGCCAGGAGCGGATCTTCGACCCGGAAACCAACGAAAACTGGGAGCTGGGAACGCGCACATCCTGGCTGGATGGCGCTCTGACCCTCAACGGGACCCTGTACCGGACCGATATCGAGGACTTTCAGGTCCGGTCATGGGACGGCCTCCGCTTCCTCACCCGCAACGCCGCCAGCCTGCGCCAACAGGGGCTGGAGACCGAGGCGCGCTGGCGGGTGGACCATCGCCTCGCCACCTCGGCCCGGCTGGCCTATCTCGACTCCGAATACCTGTCCTATCCTGACGCCCCCAACCTGCCGGGCTTTGGCGGCACCCAGGACCTGGCCGGCGAGCGCGCGCCCTGGACGCCGAAGTGGCAAGGGAGCTGGACGGTCGAGTTTGAGGACGTCCTGGCGAATGGCTGGGGGTGGTCGGTCCGAAGCGATCTCTATTTCGTGGGCGACCAGAATGTGGGCGGCGACGGCAACAACCCGGACGCCATTCAGCGCGCCTACGCGCTCCTGAATCTCAGATTTGGGCTCAGCGACCCGAGCGCGCGCTGGCAGGTCTCAGTCTATGGCCAGAACCTGTTCGACAAGGACTACTGCTCCAGCATCTTCGTTCAGGCCTATGACGGCCCCTTCGGCCTCCGCAACGCCGCCACCGGCTCCACCGCCCTGCGATGCACGGTGGGGACGCCCCGCTTCGTCGGCGCCGAACTCAGCGCCAAGTTCTGAGCGCCCTTCCCGGTCGATCTGATCACGCCCTGGGCTGGAACCGCAGTCCAGGGCGCCGGGCTCACCCCGCCCCTGGGGGGCCGGGTGCGGCGGTCTTCAAGAACTCGGCCGTCGCCTCGATGGCCTCCACCAGGCCCATGCGCTGGATCTCCACGCCGGGCGGCAGGCTGGAGAACAGGCGGGTCGGCGCGGCCGCATCCAGCATGACGAAGACGCCCCTGTCGTCGGCCAGATCGGAAGAGAGTCCGGGAGGGAAAGGGAGTACAGTCCGGGGGTCGCCGTGACCGTAGAAAAAAAACACTAAAAAAGACATACAGGAGCCACGTACGAAGCACACAGACAGAACGCGTGAGTGACAC
>CALEOQ010000375.1 GCA_937910255.1 uncultured Caulobacteraceae bacterium
GGGGGGGGGGCGGGGGGGGCAGCGGGCGGGAGGGGGGGGACGCCGGGGCGCCAGCGTGGGGGCCGGGGGAGGTGAAGGGCGGCACCTCGCCGCAGTTCTTGTCGGCCCCGTGGGCCAGGGCGAACAGGATGGCGGCCGGCACCGCCGGCGAGGGCGGGGCGGGGGCAGTGGCAACGAGCCCGTAGCCTCGCCCCTGGGCGCCCAGCCAGGCGGTCACCCCGTCCGGGGCGGCCAGGCCATAGACGGAGCCTCCGGACAGGACGACGGCGTCGATGGCGTCCACCAGATTGTGCGGCTCAAGGGCGTCGGTTTCCCGGGTGCCTGGTCCGCCGCCGCGGACGTCGCAGGCGGCCACGGCGCGGGCGTCGGGCAGGATGACGGTGACGCCGGTGCGGGCGCGGGAATCATGGGCCTGGCCCACCTTGATCCCCGGCACGTCGGTGATCAGATTGCGCAGGCCCGGGCGGGCGATCAATGACGTCATGGCGGCGGGTCTCCCTTCTGGCTGGGTGACACAGCCAGATGGTTGTTGTCCACGCCGGCGGCGCTAAGGTGCCGCCATGATCCAGACCAGTCCCCGGAGCGCCGTGTCCTCCCCCCTTCCGCGTCCTATCGCCCGCCTCGCCCGCCCCCTGAGTCCGGCCTTGCTTCTGCTGGCCACAGCCTGCGCGCCGATGTCCCAGACGGCCGTGGGGCCGGCCACCCCGCAGGCGGCCTCGCCGACTCAGGGCCAGGTGATGGTGGCCGCGGCCAATCCGCTGGCGGTGGAGGCCGGTCTGGAGGTCCTGCGGGCCGGCGGCTCGGCGGTGGACGCCGCCGTGGCGGTGCAGGCCGTGCTGGGCCTGGTGGAGCCGCAGAGCTCGGGCCTGGGGGGCGGCGCCTTCATGGTGCACTACGACGCCGAGACCGGGGTCGTCAGCGCCTATAACGGCCGCGAGACCGCGCCGGCCGCCGCCACGCCGGACATGTTCCTGAACGCCCAGGGCAAGCCCCTGCCCTTCTTCGACGTGCTGCTCAGCGGCCGGTCCACCGGCGTCCCCGGCGCGGTGGCCATGCTGCACATGGCCCAGGCCGACCACGGCAATCTGGAATGGAACCAGCTGTTCGGCTCGGCCGAACGCCTGGCCGACGACGGCTTCATCGTCAGCCCCCGCCTGGCCGGGATGATCACCAGCCAGGCGCCCCAGGCCAAGGCCACCGATGCGGTGGCCTATTTCACCAAGCCCGACGGCAACCGCTACGCCGCCGGCGACCGGCTGCGCAATCCGGCCTACGCCGCCACGGTCCGCCAGATCGCCGCCGAGGGGCCTGACGCCCTGCTGGAGGGCGAAATCGCGCAGGCCATCGTCGCCCGGGTGGGTCAAGGGGACTTGGCCGGTGTCATGACGCTTGCGGACCTGGCGGCCTATGAGCCGAAGAAGACCGAGGCGCTGTGCCGCCCCTATCGCATCTATGTGGTCTGCACGCCGCCGGCGCCGTCCGGAGGCCCGGCCGTGCTGGAGGGGCTGGGCATTCTCGAGCAGACCGCCATCGCCGATCATCCCAATGACGCCCAGGGCTGGTACCTGTTCACCCAGGCCAGCCGGCTGATGTACGCCGACCGCGACCGCTATATGGGCGATCCAGACGTCGTCGCCGTGCCCACCGAAGGACTGCTGGACAAGGCCTATCTCGCCGAGCGGGCCAAACTGATCGGACCGACCGCCGGCCCAGCGCCCGCGCCCGGCACGCCCGCCGGGGCCGGCGTCCGCGCCCCGGACGCCACCCGGGAAGTCTCCGGCACCTCGCACTTCGTCATTGTCGACGCCGCGGGCGATGCGGTCTCCATGACCACCACGGTGGAGAGCATCTTCGGGTCGGGCCGCATGGTGGGTGGCTTCTTCCT
>CALEOQ010000376.1 GCA_937910255.1 uncultured Caulobacteraceae bacterium
GGGGGTACAGTGCGTAGGGAGTGGTGAGATACCGGATGGCGGTCCAGGTTGTTTTGTTGTGAGACGCGGCGGCCTGCGAGGTCCCCACGCGTGCCCCGCCCGCCGCTCATCCGGTCTCGGCGCTCTGCGGGAAGGCGACAAAGGCCAGCACCGCGCCCGACACGAAGACCCCGACGCCGGAGACCACCTTCTTGAACAGGTTGTCGAAGGAGAACAGCAGCCCCTCGGAGCGGCGGCCGGTCTTGACCTCCGAATCCTCCACCACGTCGGCGATCATCGAGGCCAGCATGACCCCGGTCATCATGGCCATGGCGCCGTTGGCGATGACGTCGACGAACAGGATCCAGAACAGGAGATCGGTGCCATTGGCCGGCATCAGGTGGAGCAGGCGCAGGGCGATCGGGCCGAGCAGGGCGACGACGGCGCCGGCGAACATGGTGATGGCGCCGTTCCGCTTGCCCATCCTGGCCGCCACCTTGGGCGCGAGCGATACGCCCATGACGCTGGCGATCACGCCGGCCACGGTCAGCAGGGACAGCTGGCTCTGGGTGAGTTCCCAGAAATAGAGGAAGAAGTAGAGCTCGAGCCCGCCCTTCACGCCCAGCGACATGGACATGAACATGCCCGAGATGGTCAGCACCACGAAGGAGCGGTTGTTCAGGGTGTGGGCCACCTCGCGGGCCATGCCGATGAAGGTGATCTTGCGGGTCGGCGGCTTGCGCAGCTCGGGGATGTATTTGTGCGTCCCGGCGGTCGAGGCCAGGATGATGACGAAGATCAGCACCGCGGCGCAAAGCGCGTAGCTGAAATAGCCTTCCTGGGCCAGAACGCCGCCGGTGCCGTCGGCGTTCTCCCGCAGGAAGACCTGATAGGCCAGAAGCGTCATGCCCAGGCCGCCGGCCACCCCGAAGAAGCCCCGCAGGGCGATGAGGCTCGTCCGGTCGTCGTAGTTCTTGGCGAGCTCCGGGGCGAGGGCCGAGGAGGGCAGTTCGAAGAAGGTGTCGAACAGCCGGATCACCAGCAGGCAGGCCAGCATATAGCCAAAGATCTGCGCCTGCTCCCAGCCGGCCGGCGGATTCCAGATCAGGAAGAAGGCGATCGCCACCGGCAGGGCGGCCACATACATGAACGGGTGACGCCGCCCCCATCGCGAGCGGAAATTGTCCGAGATCTGCCCCACCATGGGATCGACGAAGGCGTCGAAGATCAGGGCGAACATGATGGCCGTCGAGACCATCTGCGGCGGCAGGCCGATGACCTGATTGTAGAACAGCAGCAGGAAGGTCGAGAGGCCCCGCTGCTTGATCGCGCTGGCGGCGCCGCCCGCGCCATAGAGCAGGCGGGTGGTGAGGCTGAGGCGTCGGTCAGCGGAGGCCGCAGCCGGAGCCGGGGTCGAAGTGGCCGTCATGTATTTTGATCCTCAGGCCTTGGAGCCGATGGGGGCGGGGCCGCCGGGCAGGGGCTCGGCGGTGGTGTCGGTCGCCTCGTGGGCGGCCGCCGTGGCCTTCGCGCCGGCCTCGTCGAGGATCCGGAGATTGTCCTCGTGCTTAGCCTTGTCGATGTTGAACAGGGAGAGACAGACGATCCCCATGCCGTAGAGCAGGGTGACCAGGGGCAGGTAGATCAGGCCCATATTCTGCAGGATTTCCGGGGACACCTCGCCGCGGCGCGCGCCCTCGGGGAAGCTGACCATGCTGAGCACGGCGCCGGCGATGAAGATGCCGACGCCCGAGACGATCTTCTTGAACAGGTTGTCGGCCGAGAGCAGCAGTCCCTCAGAGCGGCGTCCCGTCTTGACCTCGGCGTCCTCGACCACGTCGGCGACCATGGAGAACAGCATCACGCCGGTGGCCACGGCCATGCCGGAATTGAAGAAGGTCTCGGTCAGCAGGATCCAGAAGAGCAGGTCCGTCCCATTGGGCGGCATCAGGCCCACCAGGCGCAGGGCGATGGGAGTGATGCCGACGGCCAGCGCGCTGGCGAACATCAGGATCGCCCCGTGCTTCTTGCCCATGGCCCGGGCGATATGGGGGGCGACGAGCACGCCGGCGAGGCTGCCGGCCACGCTGACCGTGGTGAGGATGGCCAGCTGGCCCTGGGTCAGCTCCCAGAAATAGAGGGCGAAATAGATCTCCAGGCCGTTCTTCGAGCCCGCCGCCACGGCGATGAACATGCCGGTCAGGGTGGCGATGACGAAGGCGCGGTTGTTCAGGGTGTGGGCCACCTCCCTGGCCATCGCCTTGAAGGTGATCTTCCGCGTGGGCGGCTGGACCAGATAGGGGATGCGGCTGTGGGTGCCGGCGGTCGCCACCAGGATGACCACGAAGATCAGCACCGCCGAGACCGCCGAATAGGCGAGATAGCCATCCCTGGCCAGGATGCCGCCGGTGCCGTCCGGGTTCTCGGCCAGGAAATACTGATAGGCCGCCACCGTCATGCCCAGGCCGCCGACCACGGTGAAGAAGGCCCGCATGGACACCAGGCTGGTGCGCTCGTTGTAGTCGCGGGTCAGTTCCGGGGCGAGCGCCGAGGAGGGCAGCTCAAAGAAGGTGTCGAACAGGCGGACGGTGAGCAGGCAGACCACCAGCCAGGCCACGATGGCCTGATCGCTCCATCCGCCGGGGGGATTCCACAGGAGGAAATAGGCCACGGCGACGGGAAGGGCCGCGAAGTACATGAAGGGGTGGCGGCGCCCCAGCTTGGAGCGGAAATTGTCCGACACCTGTCCCACCAGGGGATCGACGAAGGCGTCGAAGATCAGGGCCAGCATCAGCACGCCCGACACCGTGGCCGGGGGCAATCCCACCACCTGATTGTAGAACAGCATCAGGAAGGTCGCGAGGCCCCGGGATTTGACCGCATTGGCCACCGAGCCCAGGGAATAGAGCAGCTTGGTGTGCAGCTTCAGAGGGGGAATCTCTGAGGGGATCGCCGTCATCAAAATCTCCGGGCGGCAAAGCGGTCAAATACGGGCGCAGACACACGCCCCGGCGCCGGGCGCGCCGTGGAAAGAAAATTAAAAGTCTCCGGCCTGGATGGGACGGGCCCTAGCTTCCCAGGCTCAACCGCAAGAAAATTGCGGGTCACTGCGCGGTCCTCCCTGCCGCGCCTCTTTGCGGGCGCGGTCATTCTTGTCTCGCGTTTGTGCAGCCGGGCATATGGCGCCGATGAGCAGACACGATCGCTGACAAGCGTGGGCGAGGCTTATCGCAGCGTCAACGCTTATGATCTTACAAGTCTGACACAAACTAACCGTTGGCTTACAACGGGTTGTCAGGCGCGGGCCGCCGCGCCCCATGCTCGGCTCCGAGGGGCATGCGATTGGCCGCCGCGCCGCGGGCCGCGGCGGCGACGTCGCCATTCTTGGTTGCGGTACAGGGCGGCCTCTGAGAGGTCGACCCAGGCTCGAGGACCCAGGCTCTAGAGGGTCAGCATATCCTTGCCCAGATGGCCGCCGGCTTCGAGATAGGCGTGGGCCTCGGCCGCCTGGGTCAGGGGGAAGGTCCTGTCGATCTGCGGACGCAACTGGCCCGCTGCGACCCATGGCCAGACGGTGGCCTCGACGGCGGCTGCCAGGCGGGCCTTCTCGTCGGCGCTACGGGGCCGCAGGGTCGAGCCGGTGATCACAGCGCGCTTCAGCATCAGGGCGCCGATGTTCAGCTCCACCTTGCCGCCGGCCTGGGCGGCGATGAAGACCAGCCGCCCGCCGGTGTTCAGGGCCGCCAGGTCCTTGGCGAAATAGTCGCCACCGACCATGTCCAGGATCACGTCACAGCCGCCCTGGGCCAGGGCGCCCTCGGCGAAGTCCTGGGTGGTGGTGTCGATGGCGATGTCGGCGCCGAGCTCCAGGGCCTGGCGCGCCTTGTCCGCGCCGCGGGCCGTGGCGATCACCCGGGCGCCGGCGGCCTTGGCCATCTGGATCGCCGTTGTCCCGATGCCGGACGTGGCGCCGTGGACCATCAGGGTCTCGCCGGCCTTCAGCGCCCCATGCTCGAACACATTGGCGAAGACGGTGAAGACGGTCTCCGGCAGGCCGGCCGCCTCCAGGGGGCTGAGGCCCGCCGGGATCGGCAAGGCGTGGCGGGCGTCACAGACGGCGTACTGCGCATAGCCGCCGCCGCCCAGCAGGGCGCAGACCTTGTCGCCCACCTGCCAGCGTCCGGCGGCCACCATCACCTCGCCGGCCACCTCCAGGCCCATGGTCTCCGGCGCCCCGGGCGGGGGCGCGTAGAAGCCCAGGCGCTGGGCGATGTCGGGGCGATTGACGCCGGCGGCCTCCACCCGGATGAGGATCTGGCCGGGGCCGGGCTCCGGCGTCGGCAGGGTGACGGGATGCAGGGCCTCGGCGGCGCCCTTGCCGCCGTCAATGGCGATGGCGGTCATCGTTGGGGGAAGGGTCTCGGCCTGCGCCATCGTCATCGCTCCACGTGCTTGCGCCAGAGCGGCGCAGAGGGTTGGATAAACCGCTCTGGAGCCAGGGCAAAGGGAGGCGCGCACATGGAAGAGCCTGCAGACATCCGTCTCGGGCGGGGACAGCGGCTGGCCGAGGTCGCCCGCGAGGACCTGGAACTCTATGCGGTCGAGGAGCTGGAGGCCCGCATTGCGGCGCTCGACGCCGAAAAGGCGCGCACCCAGACCTTTATCGACAAGAAGAAGGCCGGACGCGCGGCGGCCGATGCGCTTTTCCGGCAATAGGGTCGCAGGCCCACTCTGGGGCGTGACTCCGGCCGGGGCGGCCCGCTATGGCATGGGGGTTGCAGGTCGCCAGACCACGGACGAACAGAACGTGCAATCGCTGGCAAGGGCTTGAGGAATTGATGAGCGAACTTACCGCACTGGCGAAACCCTGGCGCGCTGACGTCATCGCCGACTTCGCCCGCTCCGAGCTTTTCGAGCGGACCTTCCAGGAAGGCATGGAGCTGGTCGAAGAGACCGCCGCCTATCTGGATGGTGGCGGTCGCCAGGAGTCCAAGCGCCTGGATCGCAACGCCGCCCTGGCCTATGCGGCCGAGAGCATGCGCCTGACCACCCGGCTGATGCAGGTGGCCTCCTGGCTGCTGGTCCAACGGGCCGTGCGCGAGGGCGACATGGCGGCTGAAGCCGCCTGCGAGGATCGCTATCGCCTGGGCGCCGAGGTGGCGCGGCGTCCCTCCGACGCCAGTGTCGGTCTGCTGCCCGGCGGCCTCGCCGATCTCATGGACCGCTCCGAGCGCCTGTTCGAGCGGGTCCGGCATCTGGACAAGCGGATGTATGTGGAATCGGCGGAGGAAAACGCCCCCAATCCGGTGCTGTCCCAGTTCGACCGCCTGCGGGACGCCTTCGGCGCGGCCTGAGGCCGCCCGCGACCCGGCTCGGAATTCCAGACACAAAGAAGACGCCGCGGGCCGAGGGGCTCGCGGCGTCTTCTTTGTGAGCTCGAGGAGTCGAAGGCCCGCCACGCGGCGGGCCAGGACGCCTTACTTGCGGGTGAAGCCGCCGAACTTGGCGTTGAACCGCGAAACCCGGCCCGCACGGTCCAGCAGGGTGTGGGCGCCGCCCGTCCACGCCGGGTGCGTCTTGGGATCGATATCCAAGTTCAGGGTCGCGCCCTCTTTCCCGTAGGTCGACCGGGTCTGATAGGACGTGCCATCCGTCATCACCACGGTGATGAAGTGATAATCGGGGTGGGTGTCTTGTTTCATCGCGAGGACAACCGACGTAAGAGCAAGCGGGTGATGCGCCCCCAACCCAAGGGCCGGGTGCGCAAACGAGCCGCGCGTATACAGAAACGGCGGCCCTGAAGCAAGGGCGCACGGATTCCATGAGCCAACCAGCCGCCAGTCCCGCCGCCGCCGAAGCCAGGCCCGACGGCCGACCGGGCCTGGGGGCCGAACTCGTCCAGAACCTGGACGAAGCCGCCGCTCGAAGGCCCCGTAGCCGCAATGTCGGCGCCCTGCGCCGCCTGGTTCCCTTCGCCCGTCGTCGGGGCGGCGACGCCCTGGGCGCTCTCATCTTTCTTCTGACCGCCACGGCGGCGACGCTGGGCCTGTCGGGCGCCGTGCGCCTGCTGGTGGACGCCCTGACGCAGCCTGGCGTGTCGCCGGATCAGGTGAACCTGTGGTTCGGGCTGATCGGCGCGGTGGCCGTGGCGCTCGCCCTGTCATCGGCCCTTCGCTACTTCTTCGTCACCAAGCTCGGCGAGCGGGTGGTGGCCGATCTGCGCAAGGCGGTCTACGGCCATATCCTGACCCTGGATCCCGGCTTCTTCCTGCGCACGCGCACCGGCGAGGTGCTGTCGCGCCTAACCACCGACATCCAGATCGTCGAGAGCCTGATGGCCACCTCGGTCTCGGTGGCGCTGCGCAATCTGCTGACCCTGATCGGGGCGCTGATCCTGCTGGTCTGGGTCAGCCCCAGCCTGACAGGCCTGGTTCTGCTGATCTTCCCCTTCGTGCTGGCGCCCCTGTTCCTGTTCGGCCGCAAGGTGCGAGCCCTGACCATCTCCACCCAGGATCAGTTCGCCAGCGCCGTGGGCCAGGCCGGCGAAACCCTCGACGCTCTGGAGACCGTCCAGGCCTTCGGCGGGGAGGCGGCCGCCGCCGGCGGCTTTGGGGCCGCGGTGGAACAGGCCTTCTCCACCTCTCTGAAGCGGATGACCGCCCGCGCCGTCATGACCGCCCTGGTCATCGCGCTGGTCTTCGGCGGGGTGGTGGCGATCTTCTGGCTGGGGGTCCATGCCGGCCTGCGCGGCGAGATGAGCTGGGGGGCGCTCTTCCAGTTCGCCTTCCTGGCGGTGATGGCCGCCGGTGCGGTCGGCGCCCTGGGCGAGACCTGGGGGGATGTCCAGAAGGCCGCCGGCGCCATGGACCGCATCGCCGAGCTGCTCGACGCCCGGCCCGGCATCGCGCCGCCGGCCAAGCCTCACGTCCTGCCCAGCCCGCCCCGGGGCGAGATCGCCTTCGAGGGCGTGACCTTCGCCTATCCCGGCCGGCCCGACCTTCCGGCGCTCAGCGACTTTTCCCTTACCATTGCGCCCGGCGAGCGGGTGGCCCTGGTGGGGCCGTCGGGCTCGGGCAAGAGCACGGTGCTGCGCCTGCTGCTGCGCTTCTATGATCCCACCGAGGGGACCATCCGCCTGGACGGGGTGGACCTGCGCCAGGCCGATCCCCGGGCGGTGCGCGAGCGCATGGCCCTGGTGGCGCAGGACTCGCCGCTGTTCTCCGGATCGGCGGCCCAGAACATCGCCTTTGGCCGTCCGGATGCGGGGCCGGAGGACATCCTCGCCGCCGCCCGAGCCGCCCAGGCCGAGGCCTTCATCGAAGCCCTGCCCGAGGGTTTCGACACCGCGCTCGGCGACCGGGCGCGCAGCCTCTCAGGCGGCCAGCGCCAGCGGCTGGCCATCGCCCGGGCCCTGGTGCGCCAGGCGCCGATCCTACTGCTGGACGAGGCCACCAGCGCCCTGGACGCCGAGAACGAGCGGCTGGTGCAGAGCGCCCTGGACGAGGCCATGACCGGGCGCACCACCCTGGTCATCGCCCATCGCCTGGCGACCGTGCTCAAGGCCGACCGGATCGTGGTCATGGACCAGGGCCGCGTGGTCGAACAGGGCCGCCACGCCGAGCTCGCCGCCCGGGGCGGCCTCTATGCGAAGCTGGCGGCCCTGCAGTTCGGCCAGGCGGCTTAAAGCCTCAGCCGGCGAACATCGCCTCGCGCACCTGGACGGCCGTTTCGGGGAAGTCGGTGAAGACGCCGTCGACACCAGCCGTGAACAGGGCGCGCAACAGGGCCTCGGCGTCGCCGTGGGCCGCGGGATCGTCCCCGCGCCGCAGGGCGGCGGGCAGGAAGCTGTTTTCCCGGCGGACCGTCCAGGGATGAACCTTGAAGCCGGCGGCCTGGGCGCGGGCGATCAGGCCGGTGGGCGGCAGGCCCGGCTGGTCCAGGTTCAGGACCATCTTCAGCTCCGGCCCCAGGCCGTCGGCGAACTCGGCCAGTTCGGCGAGCAAGGCGTCGGAAATCGACCCAACCCCGGCCAGCATCACCGTCGGCGCCGCGCTGATACCCCGGAAGGCGCGCAGGGGCCGCGGCTCGAAGCACTGGACGAAGACCGGAGCGTCCCGGCGGTCCAGGTCGTTGTCGCGCAGCTCGGCGGCCAGACGGGCGCTCATGGGCAGGCCGCGGGCCTCGAAATAGGTCGGGTGCTTCATTTCAGGATAGATCCCGATCGTCCGGCCGGTCTGCCGGCTCTGCGCCTTGGCCAGGTCCACCACCTCCTGGAAGGTGGGGATGGGGTCGCGTCCGTCGAAGGCGGCGCTGGTCGGCCGCAGGGCGGGCAGGCGTTCACGGGCCCGCAGGGTCTTCAGCTCGGCCAGGGTGAAGTCCTCGGTGAACCAGCCTGTCGCCTTCACCCCATCGATGTTCCGCTCCGTGCGCCGATCGGCGAAGTCTGAGCGGTCAGATCGGAAGAGCACACGTCTGAACTCCAGTCACGTCGTAATCTCGTATGCCGTCTTCTGCTTGAAAAAAAAAAAATATGAGCGCTGCGATACATCCGTCAGTAGGACACAGTGTGTCACTGCCACTGCTGGACTACATTCGTTCACC
>CALEOQ010000377.1 GCA_937910255.1 uncultured Caulobacteraceae bacterium
CGCGCCCCGTCAGCGGGCGGGCCCAGCAAAAGGCCGCCGCCGACACCATCGAGCTGAAGGAAGTCGCCAAGCCGCCCGCCCCCGCGCCCCTGCCGGTGGCCGAGGTCGCGGTGAAGCTGTTCTGCTGCGCCCCGCCCAGGTCGCCGCCCTCGCCCCGCCCGTCCTCTCCGCCCTGGCCGCGGAGCTGGACCACGCCGGAGAGCTGTGCGCGCGCCTGGAAGACCTGGTCACCCGCCTGGCCGCCGCCGTTCAGGGCGAGCCGCGCGAGCTGGCCCTGAGCGAAGCCCAGACCCTGGACGTCCTGACCCAGCATCTGGCCGCCCTGTCGGTCTTTACCCGCGGCTTGTCAGGCCAGCTGACCAGCGCGCGCACCGTGGATCCCGACGCGGTCCTGGCCCAGGTGCCGATGAGCGAGCTGGCGGGACGTCTGCGCGCCTGCCTCTATGACGCCACCCTGATCCCGCCTCCCAAGGACAGCGGATCAGGCGACCTTGACCTGTTCTGAGGCCGCGCCGCCATGAGCCTTCATCCCGACATCCGGATGAACCTGGCGCGGTCCAACGTCCTGCTGATTGACGACAATCCGCAGGCGCTGGAGGTGCTGGCCTCGATCTTCCGCGGCTTCGGCGTCCTGCGCCAGATCAAGTGCGGCTCGGCGGCCGAGGCTCAGACCATCCTGCGCAGCCGGGAGATCGACCTGATCGTCTGCGACACCGTCATGCCTGACATGGACGGCTATGACTTCGTCCGCTGGCTGCGCCGGGAAGGCCCGGAAGAAGCCCGCTTTTCCCCCGTCATCATGCTGACCGGCCACGCGGCGCGGACCACCGTCGAGAGCAGCCGCGATTGCGGCGCCAATTTCATCGTCTCCAAGCCCTTCACCCCCGAAGTCCTGCTCCAGCGGATCTACTGGGTGGCCAAGGACGAACGGGCCATGGTGCGCAGCGACACCTATGTCGGCCCCGACCGGCGCTTCCGAAACATCGGCCCGCCCCTGGGCGTCAAGGGCCGCCGCAAGGACGACCTGTCCACCCATGTGGGGATGGCCAAGGATCCAAACATGGATCAGGACGAGATCGATATGCTGCTTAAGCCGCAAAGGGCCGCCCTATGAGCGAGGCCGAAGTCTTCAAGGTCCGGAACCGCCTGGCCCAGCACGTCGCTGAACCCGGCGGCATGACTGCCGGCATGGCCAACAGCCGCGCCGGACGCGAGCTGGCCGCCCAGCATGGCCGCTCCTACGAGGCGATCGGGGAAACCCTCGAGACCCTGGAGTGGCTGTGCGACAGCCGCGATGCGCCGATGGATTCGGTCTACGACCTGTCGACCCAGGTTCTCGATATTGCGGGCCTGTTCGACGACAAGCAGCTGTGCCGCGCCGCCTATAGCCTCTGTGAACTCGCCGACAAGCTGCGCACCCGCGAGGGCGAGGATTGGGCCTCGATCAAGCTGCACGTCAACGGCATGCGGCTGATCTGGAACACCGATGAGGCGGGTCGGGAGCACCTGGACGCCATGGTCGAGGGCCTTTGGGCTCTGACCGATCGTCTGCGCGTCGATAGTGGCGAGGCCGAAGGCGAAACCCCGGCCGCCGAGTAAGGACAGGCCGCCCCCGGAGCTGAGGCTCCAGGGGCGGACCTTAAGGCCGATCAGGCCTCGTTGGAGAAGATCACGGTGCCGGAGGCGGCGAACATGCCGCCGACCCCATGGCAGACGCTGATCTTGGCGCCGTCCACCTGGGCCGGCGCAATGCCGCGCATCTGACGCACGCTCTCCTGCAGGGCGTACATGCCGTACATCCCTGAGTGCATATAGGAGAGCCCGCCGCCATTGGTGTTCAAGGGCAGCTTGCCGCCGATGGCGGTGTTGCGCTCATTGATGAAGTGCTTGGCCTCGCCCGGCTTGCAGAAGCCGAGATCCTCCAGGCCATAGAGCGGCAGGTGGGCGAAGGCGTCGTAGATCATCAGGTGGTCGACGTCCGCGTGGCTGATCCCGGCCTCGTCGAAGGCCTTCTTGCCCGAAACCCGGAAGGCCTTGGACGAGGTGAAGTCCTCCATCTGGCTGACCATCGGGGTTTCCACGCTCTCGCCCGTGCCCAGCACGTAGACCGGCTTCTGCGGGAAGTCCTTCGCCCGCTCGGCGCTGGTCAGGATCAGGGCGCCGCCGCCATCGGTGACCAGGCAGCACATCAACTTGCGGAACGGCCAGGCGATCATGTCGGAGTTGAGCACGTCGTCGACGCTGATCGGGTCCTTGTAGGACGCGCGCGGATTCTTGGCCGCCCATTCCCGCTGGATCACCGCCACATTGGCCAGATCTTCCTCGGTCACCCCATAGGTCTTCATGTAGCGAAGCACCGGGATGGTGAACATGGTCGGGGGCGCCGTGACGCCATACGGCATTTCGAACTGGCCCATCAGGCTGGACGGCGCCCGGCCAAAGCCGCCGGCGCCGACCCGCGAACGGCCGGATTCGCCGTGCGTGATCAGGACCGTGGTGCACAGGCCTTCGTTGATCGCCACAGCTGCATGGCGGACATGCAGCATGAAGGAACAGCCGCCGACGCTGGTGCCGTCGGCATAGGTGGGCGTGATCCCCAGATACTGGGCGAGCTCCACCGGCGAGATGCCGGCGCAGGCCACGCCGTCGATATCGGTGGGCTTCAGGCCGGCGTCGGCCATGGCGTTCAGGGCGGCGTCGGCATGCAGGCCGATCACGGACACGTCCGGAATCTTGCCCATCTTGGTGGTTTCAGCGGCGCCTACGACCGCGACAGATTTCTGCTTCATGGTCGCCTTACCCCTTGGCCGGCTGGAAGAACGGCAGCGTGATGGTGTCGCTCATCTTCTCGAAGACGACCTCGAGCGGCATGTCGAGCACCAGGGCCTCGGGCGTCTGGGGGCAGCCGACGATGTTGGTCATCATCCGCGGGCCTTCTTCGAGCTGCACCACGGCGATGGCGTAGGGCTCAGTCCCCATGTCCGGACGGGGACGATGGTTGATGACATAGGAGTGCAGGGTGGCGCGGCCGCTGGCCTTGAAGACCTCGACATTGCGCGAGCCGGTCTTGGGCGCGAACGGGCGCGGCGGGAAATAGGCTTCACCGGTCTCCTTGCAACGCTGGAGCAGCAGCTCCCCGTTGCGGGTCCCGTCCCAGAAATGCTGGGTCTCCGGAGTCGGCTCCGGCAAAATGCGAGGCGGCATACGTCTCCATCCCTCAAACAATGTTTTCAAAAATCCCGGCCTGTTCCGGCCGAGCGGGCGCCAGAAAAGACGAGTGCGGCCCGCTTGTCGACCAGCTTAGATCGGAGAGCCGGCAAGACGCCGCCGTTCGGCGCCCGCAACGAGCTCGCGCCAGATGTCGGCCTCCAGGCTTCTGGCCTCGGCGTCGTCCCGGCGTTCAAGCTCGGCATGGAGGGCGATCAGGGCCACCCGCAGCTCGGCGTTGGCGTTCTGCAGGGCGCTGAGGCGAAGACTGCCGTCGCGGCTCCCGGCCAGCTCGACCAGCCAGCGGCGGCGCGCATTGTCCTGACTCACCCGGGCGCCGGAGGCCAGCAGGGCGCGCAGGGCGGCGTTCTCCTGGACCAGGATCTCGGCCGCGCCGTCCCACATCTCTGCGGCCAGGCCCAGCAGCATGGCCGAAAGCCCCAGTTCGCCGGCCCGCTGGGCGGGGGGAATCTGTGGCGCGGCGTTACGGGCGACACGGCCCGCCAGATCGGCGAGCACCTGGGCGACATCGGGCTTCATAGGCGTCCCATCACATGCAGGGCGGCGCGATCCTGGGCGTTGATCAGCGCCCAGGCCGGATAGACCAGGATCGGGTCGCGGTTTGCGCCGTCCAGCCAGGCCCGGGCGCTGGAGACCCAGATGGCCTGGCCCTTCACGCAGGCGAACAGCTCCCACCACTTCAGGGCCTTAGGGTCGGCCCGCAGGCCGCTGGCCTGTTCCCAGACGGCGATGGCGGTTTCCCGGGGCAGCAGGCCGCCGGGCATGCCGCGGCCGAAATACCAGACCGGATTGAAGCTCCAGCCAAGGTCCTCCAGGGGATCGCCCAGATGGCACATCTCCCAGTCCAGGATCCCGTGAACCCCGCCCTGGTCGTCATAGAGGAAGTTGCCGGTCCGATAGTCCCCGTGAACCACGCCGACCTTCTGGGCCGGTGGCGGCGGCGCGGCCCGCAGGTGACGGATGGCCGCACGGATGATCGGCAGGGGCTCGCTCTCGTCGGCGTCCAGCACCTCTTCCCAATGGTCCAGCTCGCGGCGCCAGCAGTCATCGGCCTTCACCGACGGCAGGGCGGCGGTCAGGCCCCGTTCGGCGGGATCGGCGCGGGCGATCTTGCCGAGGATCTCCCACTTCTGCGCCCCAAGGATCGCATGGGTCTCCAGATAGGGCGCAGACCAGAGAACGCCGGGTCCGGCCTGAAAGCCGGCGATCTCCTCGGCCACGAAGAAGGGGCTGCCGAGCGCCTCGCCCCCCTCCTCCAGCCACAGCATTTCAGGCACCGGCACGCCGGTGCCGTGAAAGGCGCGATAGGCTTCGAACTCCACCCGGCGCTCGGTGTCGATCAGACTGTCGGCCGGGTCGCGGCGCAGGATCAGGCCGCGCCGGCGGGCGACGCCGTCCGCCTCGGTCCAGGACAGGGTGAAGCGATAGGTCTGACGCGAGGCGCCGCCGGTGATGCGGGCCACATCGGTTATGGCCACGTCGCGGGCCTGCGGCATCTGGCCGGCGATATAGCCGGCCAGCCGCGTGGTCAGTTCAGCCTCCTCCATGGCTAGTGCATGCGGAAGCGGATGGGCAGGGTCTTGGGTCCATTGACGAACACCGCCTGGGACATCTGCGGTTCGCCGGCCAGTTCCAGGGACTCCAGGCGCGGAATCAGCTCCTCCCAGAGGATGCGCATCTCCATCTTGGCCAGATGCTGCCCCAGGCACAGGTGCGCGCCATAGCCGAAGGCCAGGTGGCGGTTGGGCTTGCGGTCGACCCGGAAGGCCTGGGGATCGTCGAACACCGCCTCGTCCCGGTTGCCCGAGGCGTAGCAGAGCATCAGCCAGTCCTGGGCCGCCAGGTTGCGGCCGGCCAGGTGGGTCGGCTCGGCCACGGTGCGCATGAAGGTCTTCACCGGCGTCGTCCAGCGGATCGACTCGTCCACGAGGCCGGCGATCAGCGACGGATCGGCCTTGAGCTTGGCCAGTTCGGCCGGATTCTCGGCCAGGCCCCAGATGGCCCCGCCGGTGGAGGAGGACGTGGTGTCGTGGCCGGCCGTGGCGACGATGATGTAATAGCTCATCGCCTCAAATTCCGAGATCGGCTGGCCGTCGATCATGCTGTTGGCGATGACGCTGGACAGGTCGTCGGTGGGGTTGGCCCGGCGGTCGGCTGACAGCTTGCGGAAATATTCGAAAAAGTCGGTGATCACGCCGGGCGTCAGCTTCGCGCCGGGGTCCACCTCTTCCTTGCGGGCCAGTTCCGGGTCGGCGGCGCCGAACAGCTCCTGGGTCAGCATCAGCATCCGCGGCTCGTCTTCCCGCGGCACGCCCATGATCTCCATCACCACCCGCAGGGGATAGTGCAGCGCCACCTCGCGGACGAAGTCGCACTGACCGCCGGTGGCCGCCATCTGATCGACAGCGGCCCTGGCGACCCCGCGGATGCGCTCCTCCATGGCGCGCAGGTTCTGCGGCATGAACCAGGCCTGGGTCAGGGCGCGGTACTTGTGGTGATCGGGAGCGTCCATGTGGATCAGGGTGCGCAGCAGGTGCGGACTGCCCCCGGTCATCTCGCGGATCCTGGCGTCGGTCTCCTGGTTGACGATGGTCGGCGACTTGGCGCCATTGAGGAACAGGGCGTTCTGCCGGCTGATCTCCAGGATGTCGGCATGCCGGGTCGCGACCCAGAAGGGCTCATATCCCTTGGGCTCGGCCCGCCCGAAGGCGTTATTGGCCCTCAGCCAGGCATAGGTTTCGTGGATCCGACCATCGGCATAGGCCGCCGGATCGACGAGCGTTTGTGCATGTTCATCTGGTATGCGCGCCGCAGCTTCAGTCATGATCGACCTGGCCGAACCGTTTACGCGACGGAATGCTTACCTAGCGGCAGCAATTTCATTCCGCGACGTCAGCAGCCCGACACCTCCCTTGCTTTGTTCTATTTGGACAATTGATACTGCGAGCCTGAGCGGCGTCGCAATACCGACAATCAAATGGACGTAAGAAAGACCGCCAGGAGGAGGACGCCATGCTGACCAAGGCCGACGATTTTCCCATCCATCAGACCGCCGAGCCGGTGGCCTATGCGGGGACCGACCGCAACTTCTACGACCGCTATTTCTTCAACGGCTACAGCCCCGATGGGGAGACCTATTTCGCCGTGGCGTTCGGCGTCTATCCGCACCTGAACATCGCCGACGCCCATTTCAGCGTCATCCGGGACGGGGTCCAGCACTGCCTGCACGCCTCGCGGGTCCTGCATTCCGAGCGGCTGGACCTCAGCGTCGGCCCGATCTCCATCGAGGTGATCGCGCCGCTGCAGATCCTGAAGGTGACGGTGAAGGACGGCGAGGGCCTGGCGGCCGAGATCACCTTCACCGGCCGCGCCTTCCCCATCGAGGAGCCCCGCTTCACCCGGCGGATCGGGCCGCGGGCCTTCATGGACTATACCCGCATGACCCAGAACGTCCGCTGCGAGGGCTGGATCGAGATCGACGGCGCCCGCCAGGATCTGCCGGCCGGCACGGTGGGCTCCCGCGACCGCTCCTGGGGGATTCGCCCGGTGGGCGCGCCCGATCCTCAGCCGCCGGTCCCCATGACCATGGGCGGCTTCTTCTGGCAGTGGACGCCGCTGAACTTCGCCGACCGCAGCGTCTTCTTCCACGTCAACGCCGACCCGGACGGCACAGCCTGGAACACCCGCGCAGTGGTTCTGCCCGACGGCGCGGCGCAGGGCGGCGGCTATCACACCGAGGCCGCCCGCATGACCAAGGTGGAGCTGGTTCCGGGCACGCGGCACGCCCAGGGCGGGGTGCTGGAGATTCCCGTTGATGGGGGCCTCGCCCAGGTGACCTTCGAGCCCGTCCTCACCTTCCTGATGCGGGGCATCGGCTATTCCGGCGCCTGGCGTCATGGCGCCTACAAGGGCGAGCTGGTGGTGGAGCGCGAGGACATCGATCTCGCCGCCGCCGACATGGCCGCACCCGAGCACGTCCATATCCAGACCCTGTCCCGGGTGACCCTGACCACCCCGGGCGAGGCGCCGCAGCAGGGCCTGGGCGTCTTCGAACAGCTCATCGCCGGTCCCTATCGACCCTACGGCCTGGGCTGAGAGCCTTGCCAAGCGGGCCAGCGCCTGATCGGGTCAGGGTCCATCACCGACGGAGGCGACCATGCGGCGGTTTCTGGCAAGGATGTTCGGCCCGCCCCAGGCGCCGGCGGCCCCCGCCGCCACGCAGCCCACGGCCGAGCCGGCCGGCCATGTTGAACGCACCTGGACCTCCAGCGACGGCCTGAAGCTTTGGGCCAGGGACTATGGCGGCGGGGCCGGGCCGGCCCGGCTGCCGGTGATCTGCCTCCACGGCCTGACCCGCAATTCCCGGGATTTCGAGGACGTGGCGCCGGCCATCGCGGCCGCCGGCCGGCGTGTGCTGGCCTTTGATGTGCGCGGTCGTGGGCGCTCGGCCTATGACCCCAACCCGACCAACTACAATCCCGCCGTCTATGCCGGGGACGTGGCGAGCCTGATGGCCGAGGCCGGGATCGCGCGGGCCATCTTCCTGGGCACGTCCATGGGCGGCCTGATCACCATGACGCTCGCGACGATGCGGCCAGACCTGATCGCCGGCGCCATCCTCAACGACATCGGCCCGGAGATCGCCACCGAGGGGCTGACCCGGATCGGCAGCTATGTGGGGTCAGGCGAGCCGGCGGCCAGCTGGGCCGAGGCCGCAGAGCGGACCCGGGCGATCAACGGCTCGGCCCAGCCCCACCTCACCGACGCCGACTGGGACCGGTTCGCGAGGCGGACCTGGCGGGAGGTCGAGCCCGGCAAGCTGGTCCTGGACTACGATCCGGCCATCGCCCAGGCCTTCGCCGCCGCGCCGGCCGGCACGCCGAGCCCGGACCTCTGGCCCCTGTTCATGGCGCTGGCCATCAACCGGCCGATACTGCTGGTGCGCGGCGGCGCCTCGGACCTGCTGGCGCAGGGCACGGCGGCGCGGATGCAGGCCATGGCCCCACAGATGCGCCGGGTGGATATCGACGGAGTCGGACACGCGCCGACCCTGGATGAGCCGGCGGCCCGGCGGGCGATCACCGACTTCCTCGCTGACGCGCCGTGAAGGTCCGCCCGGGCCGATCGAGGCGATGCGGCTTGCCTTTGGGGCGCGGCCCTTGGCACTATCGTCAGATTGCACCGAAGGGGGCCGCGATTTTCAGCCGCCGGCCCGAATTTTGAGAGATTGAGACTTTGACGATTTTGGCTCAGGCGGCGAACGCCTCGCCGCCCGCGGATTCATTCGCCTCGGTCGACGCCCTCGTTCAGGGCCTGGCCGGCGTCGGCTATATCGCCTCGCGCCG
>CALEOQ010000378.1 GCA_937910255.1 uncultured Caulobacteraceae bacterium
AGCAGGCCGGTCCCCGGGGTGACCTCGCCGGTGGGCTCCGAGCCGCCCCCATGGCGCCAGCGGGGGCTGTCGCCGGCCTCCTGCAGGGAAAGGTCGAAATCGACCAAGTTGGAGATGATCTGAGCCTGCCCCTGAGGCTGCATGTCCCCGCCCATGACGCCAAATGACAGCCACGGCGCCCCATCCTTCACCGCAAAGCCCGGGATGATGGTCTGGAAGGGCCGCTTGGCCGGCGCATAGACATTGGGGTGGCCGTCGGTCAGGGCGAACATCTCGCCGCGGTTCTGCAGCATGAAGCCCAGGCCGTCTGGCGCCAGGCCTGAGCCCATGCCGCGATAGTTGGACTGGATGATCGACACCATCATCCCGTCCTTGTCGGCGGTGGTGAAATAGGTGGTGTCGCCCCGGGTCGGCGCCTGGCCGGCATAGACGGTCTGCAGGATGGAGTCGGGGCGGATCAGCCGCGCCCGCTGGGCGGCGTAGTCCTTGGAGATCAGCCATTCGGCCGGCACGTCATAGAAGGACGGGTCGGCGTAGTAGCGGGCGCGGTCCTCGAAGGCCAGCCGCTTGGCCTCGGCCCCATGGTGGATGGCGGCGGCCGACTGGAAGCCCATGCCGCGGATATCGAACCGCTCCATGATGTTGAGCTGCTGAAGGGTCGCCAGGCCCTGGCTGTTGGGACCCAGGCTGTAGACGTCGACCCCGCGATAGGGGCTGGAATGGGCCTTGGTCCACTCGGCCCGGTGGGCGGCGAGGTCGGCCTTGGTCATCCAGCCGCCGATGCGGCGGAAATAGGTCTCGATGGTCTGGGCGATCTCGCCCTCATAGAAGGCGTCGCGGCCCCCCTGCGCGATCAGGCTGTAGGTGCGGGCCAGAGCCGGGTTCTTGAAGATCTCGCCTTCGCGGGGCGTGCGGCCCTCCGGCGCCCAGACGGCCTTGAAGTTGTCAACCTCCTCGATGCCCAGCTTGCCGCCGGTGAAGTTGGCGTAGCTGCGGTCCAGGTAATAGGCGACGTTCTGGCTCACCGGCGCGCCCTCGCTGGCATGGGCGATGGCCGGGGCGAACAGGTCCTTCCACGGCAGTTTGCCGTAGCGCTCGTGCAGGGTCCACCAGGCGTCCACCGCGCCGGGCACACTGACGGCGATGGCGCCGTGCGAGGGGATGAGGCCGTTCTTGGCGCGGGCCCGCACCGTCTCCAGCGACAGGCCCCGGGGGCTGCGGCCCGAGCCGTTCAGGCCCATGACCTGCTTGGTCTTCGGGTCCCAAAGCATGACGAAACAGTCGCCGCCGATGCCGCAGGCGATGGGCTCGGCATAGCCCAGCACCGCATTGGCCGCGATCGCCGCATCCACCGCCGAGCCCCCAGCCCGCAGGATGTCGATGGCCGCCAGTGTGGCCAGCGGGTGGGCCGTGGCCGCCGCCCCATGGGTCCCCCAGGCCGCGCTGCGGCTGGCGAATGTGGCCCCGTCGATCCGATCGCCCGGTCCCACGTCGGGCCGGTCGCGGTTGGGCGTCGCCTCCCGGCTCTGTCCCGCAGCCCCGCTGGCGAAGAGCGCGCCTGGCAGGGCAGCGGGCAGGGCGGCCAGGAAGGTGCGGCGACGCATGGGCAGGCTCCGGATCAGCGATGTAACAGCGCCGTCACTATAGGCAGAGGTCCGCGCCGCTGGCGACCGGTTGGCGCCGGGTCAGCCCGGCAAGGTCCACACCGCCGTCTTCTTGACCTCCATGTCCTCCAGCTCCCGCGTCGTGGCGACCTGGTATTCGGCGAGTTTGATCAGGCCTTCGCGGGGGAAATAGCTGCGGCCGGGGTCGCCGATCAGCACTGTGGCGCCGGCGGCCTTGGCCTCGCCCAACCAGGCCATGACCCGGGCGGCCAGGGGCTTTTCGTAGCAGATGTCGCCGGCCAGGATGACGTCGGCCGGCGGCGGCGGGGCGTTCAGCAGGTCGATGCTGGTGAAGGCGCAGGCCACCCCGTTGGCGGGCGCGTTCAGGGCCAGGGCCGCGCCGCAATAGGCGTCGATGTCGGCGGCCAGCACATGGGCCGCGCCGGCCTTGGCCGCGGCGATGGCGACTATCCCTGAGCCCGTGGCGAAGTCGATCACCCGTTTGCCGGCGACGATGTCGGGATTGTCGAGGATGTAGCGGGCGAGCGCCTGGCCGCCGGCCCAGGCGAAGGCCCAGAAGGGCGGCGGCAGACCGATCTGTTCCAGGGCCTCTTCGGTCAGTCGCCAGATCGGCATGACCTCGTCGGCCAGATGCAGGCTCAGTTCAGGGGTGTGGGGCGGCGCCTGCTGGCGGGTATTGGCCAGGATGAAGGCGCGGCGGCCCTCGGGGGTCTGCTCGATCACGCCGCTCTCCTGCACCTTGCGTCGCAGGCAAGTGGCGAAGAACCCCGTCCCCCGCAAGGGGAATGATCAGGCCGCGGCCAATGTCGCAGGCGGGCGCTTGGAGGCGGCCAGGCGCAGCACCTCCATATAGCTGCCCCGGATCTCCATCTGCGGCCCGAAACCCTTGCTCAACAGCAGCCGGTGGGCCTTGGGCAGGCTGTAGCAGGGCAGGTGCATGAAGATGTGGTGCTCGCAGTGATAGTTCACCCAATAGGGGGCGATGAAGGCCCGCGCGATCGGACCGGCATAGGTGGTGCGGGCGCAGCGGAACGGGTCGCGCTCATCCTTGGCGACGCAGGCGTGCTCGCCGATGTTGCGCAGGCGGGTGATCATCTGCAGCCAGGTGGCCTGGGGCGCCAGCCACAGGACGAACCAGGCCCACCAGAGGCCGAACGGCGCGGTGAGCGCGATGGTGACGGCGGCGCCGATCAGTAGGCGGCGCTTGCGGATGATCTCGCCCTTGAGGATCGGCCACAGGGGCTCGCCGGCCTTGCGGGCGGCGAGCTGGCTGCGCACCAGGCCGAAGCGCTGCTTGAACCAGGTCTGGCCCGTCAGGTCGCGGACGATCTTGCGGCGCAGGGACAGCGGCGTGATGGGGAAGGGCGCCGAGAGGACGAGGTCGGGGTCCTCGGCCTGCTGGACGAACTTGTGGTGGGTCAGGTGATAGGGGCGATAGCGATGCAGGCCGCCGCCGGTCAGCCATTCGCCGGCCCAGTCGTTGACCTTGAGGTTCTTGTGCAGGGCGCCGTGGGCGGCGTCGTGCATCATGATCGCCAGGCCCAGCTGCCGCCCGCCGATGATCATGATGGCCAGGGGAATAGTCAGGGGCCAGACCACCGCGACGGCGGCGGCGGCCAGGATCACCGCCCAGGCATGGGCGATCAGCGCCAACCCCTTCCAGGTCGAGCGATGGGACAGGCTCGCCCACTCCTGGGGCGTGAACAGGGTCTTGGGATCAACGCGGGTCGCCACAGCCATGGGATCATCATGCCATGAAATCCGGCGCCGGGGTAGGATGACGCCGCGTCAGGTTTGTGCGCCGCCGGCGGCCAGGGCGCGCAACGCGGTCTCGCTGGCGCCATCGGCCGGATAGAAGAACTCGATCCTCAGATCGTCGGCCGCGGTGTCGTGCGGCGCGCCGAACTGGGCGACGGTGGAGACGAGGTCCAAAGACAGGGCTGGCGTCCGCACCTGAAGGATCAGGGCCGCGCCCATGGGCTGGACGGCGTGGAGCTGCGCGCCTTCCGGCGTCAGGGCTGACAAGGCCGCGAGGGTGGCGTCCAGCTCGGCGCGCATGGGTCCCGGCGGCGCCCGCCAGGCCTCGGCCTCGGCCAGGGCGACGAAGTGCAGCGCAAGCTGCGGCCAGTTGGCCACGGCGCTCCGGAAGGTCTCGCTGGCGGCGGCGGCGCGCAGCAGGCTGACGGACGGATCGAGCCCGCCAGCGCCGATCAGAGCGCCGAACAGGCCGAGCGCAGGGGCGTTGCCCGCCAGCGGCCGCCAGGCCCGGTCCACCGCAAAGGCCGGAAAGGGCTCGTGGGCGGCCAGCGCCAGCTCCGTCACCCGCCGGACCATGGCGGCGGCCTCATCGCCAAAGTCGTGTTCGCCATGGGCCGGGGCGAAGCCGGCCGCCAGCAGCAGGGCGTTCTCGTCCTTCAGGGCAAGGTCGAGGGCGGCGGCGAGCCGCCCCACCATCTCCCGCGAGGGCCGCGTGCGGCTGGTCTCAAGGAAGGAGACGTGCCGCTGGGAGACGTCGGCGGCCAGGGCCAGGCCAAGCTGGGAGAGGCCGCGAGCCCGGCGCAGGCGACCCAGCATGGCCGGGAAGTCGGCCATCGGCCGGATGGTCGGCGAGGCGGCGGTGGTCATGGGGGCTCCTGTGGCTCCATTCCGCAGGGGGCTGCCAGGCCAGGTTTCAGCCGTCCGGGGGGCGCCTTCAACGACCTAGCAGGTAATCGTCGCCCTCAGAACAGACCCTGCGGCCCCGACCAGGCCCCGGCCACCAGCGCCAGGAACAGAAGCAGGCCGGCCACCGGGTTCGACCTGAAGAGCGCCAGGGCGCCTTCCGGATCTTCCACCCGCACCTTGGCCGCCTGGTTGGAGAGGTGCAGGCCAAACAGCGCGGCGGGCGGCAGGAACAGCGGGCCGAGCCCGGCGGCCCAGGCGGTGGCCAGGGCCAGCACGAAGGCCGCCACATAGAAGACCAGCACGCCCTTGGGCGTGGAGGCCCCCAGCCGGCGGACGGACGACTTCACGCCGGCCAGGGCGTCGTCCTCCAGATCCTGGATGGCGTAGATGGTGTCATAGCCCAGGGTCCAGAAGATGCCGACGGCGTAGAGCAGCAGGGCGGGCCATTGCAGGCCGCCGGTCACCGCGGCGAAGCCCAGCAGGGCGCCCCAGTTGAAGGTCAGGCCGAGCCAGGCCTGCGGCCACCAGGTGATCCGCTTCATGAACGGATAGGCCGCCACCAGGGCCAGGGAGCCGATCCCCAGGGCGATGGCGAAGGGCGGCATGACCAGCAGGATGGCCAGGGAGACCAGGCAGCAGCCGATGACGAAGGCCCAGGCCTGGCGCACGCTGATCTGGCCCGAGGGGATCGGCCGCCCGGCGGTGCGGGAGACCTTGGCGTCGAAGTCCCGGTCGACAATGTCGTTATAGGCGCAGCCGGCCGCCCGCATCAGGGCCGCGCCGACGAAGAAGGCGATCAGCCAACGCCAGTCGGGCAGCTCGCCCTCCAGGGCGGCGGCCAGGGCGAGACCTTGCCAGCCCGGCAACATCAGCAGCCAGATTCCGGTGGGTCGGTCGAAGCGGCCGAGCTTGAGCCAGGGCCTCAGGGCGGCGGGCGCGCGGCGGTCGACCCAGTTGGCGGGGGCCGCGTCAGGCAGGGGGGCGATCATGCCCCCCGTCCTACCAGATCGTGTCTTTGGCGCCTCAGTGAAAGCGGTTGGTAAAACGATGTTCAACGCGCGGTTGACTGCGATTCCCGCGCCGCCTAGCTTCCGGCCGTCCACCACCCGCGACCAGACAGGAGGGTTCGCATGAATATGCCGTTTGCGCCGAACCCCCACCGCTGCGTCGCCGCGACCCGAACCTAGCTCAGAGCCCCGCTCGAGCGGATCTTCCCGGGCCGGCGCCTTTCCAGGCTCCCGACCCCCAGGAACTTCCCCGTGTTCGTCCGCATCCGCCGGGACGTCTGCTCCCGGTCCTCTCCGCGTTCCGCCTCATGCCACACGCCCTTCGCGCGCCTGCGGCTCTGCGCCCTCTCCGCCGGTCTCCGGACCCGCGGCCCAGATGTTTGGCCTCTCCGATGACCAGCGAATTCTTCGACGAAGACGAAGGCGTCACCCGTCCCCGCCCCCTGGGCAATCTGCAGGTGATCGGCTTCATGTGGCGCCACTGGATGGTGGACAAGCCGCGGTTCTTCACCGCCGCCTCCCTGTTCCTGGTGGGCACGGCCTGTGACCTGTCCATCCCCTGGGCGGCCGGCGCCCTGGTGGACGCGGTGTCCTCGCCCGAGCGGCTGACGCAGGCCGCCTGGACCGCCTGGGCGGTGCTGACGGGGCTCTATGTGGTCTATTACGGCGTCCGCACCACGGGCTTCCGCATCCTGAACGGCTTCTACGCCCGGATCATGGAGCGGATCGTCACCCAGGGTTTCGAGCGGGTGCAGTCCTTTTCGTCCGACTGGCACGGCTCCAACTATGCCGGCGCCACGGTGCGCAAGGTCTCCCGGGCCATGTGGGGTTATGACAGCGCCTCTGACGCCCTGCTGTTGATGCTGATGCCGACCCTGATCGTGCTCGCAGGCCTGGCGGTCTCCATGACCGTGCGCTGGCCGCTGGCGGGCCTGTTCACGGCCACGGTGGTGATCATCTTCGCGATCTATAACGTGCTGACCGCCACCTATTACGTCCGGCCGGTCAACCTGGTCTCCAACGCCCTCGACTCCCAGATCGGCGCGTCGCTGGCCGACGCCATCGGCGCCAACCCGACGGTCAAGGCCTTCGGCGCCGAGGCCCGCGAGGGCCAGCGGTTCGCCGGCACGGTGGCGGAGTGGCGGGTGGCGGTGATCCGCACCTGGAACCGGTTCAACCTGGTGGGCCTGGGCCAGAACGTCCTGCTGGTCATCCTGCAGGGCGGACTGACCGGGCTGATCCTGTGGGCCTGGACGCAGGGCCAGGCCACGGCCGGCGACGTGGCCTTCGCCATCACCTCCTTCATGCTGATGGCCGGCTATATGCGGAACTTCAGCGAGATCACCCGCATGCTGCAGAAGGGCCTCGACGACCTGCTGGACGTGGCCGTCTACATGCGCACCGACCCGCAGCTGGCCGACAAGTCCGGGGCGCCGCCCTTCCAGGGCCTGGAGGGTGCGGTCACCTTCGACCGGGTGAGCTTCGGCTACGCCAGCCAGGGGGAGCGGCTCTATCAGGACTTCAGCCTGGCCATTGCGCCCGGCGAGCGGATCGCGCTCGTTGGTCCGACGGGTTCGGGCAAGTCGACCTTCGTCAAGCTGCTCCAGCGGCTGCACGACCTGGACGGCGGGCGCATCCTGATCGACGGGCAGGACGTGGCCCATGTGACGCAAGGGTCCCTGCGCCGGGCCATCGCCGTGGTGCCGCAGGATCCCTCGCTGTTCCACCGCAGCATCGGCGAGAACATCGCCTATGCGCGGCCGGATGCGACGCCCGACGAGGTGGCCCTGGCCGCCCGTCGCGCCCGGGCGCACGACTTCATCGCCCGCCTGCCGCAAGGCTACGACACCCTGGTGGGGGAGCGCGGCGTCAAGCTGTCGGGCGGCGAGCGCCAGCGGGTGGCCATCGCCCGGGCCTTCCTGGCCGACGCCCCGATCCTGGTTCTGGACGAAGCCACCTCGTCCCTGGACGTGGAGACCGAGCGCCAGGTCCAGGCCGCCACCGAGGAGCTGATGTCCGGCCGCACGACCATCGTCATCGCCCACCGGCTGTCGACGATCCGCAGCGCCGACCGGATCCTGGTCTTCGACCGGGGTCGCATCATCGAGGAGGGCCGCCACGGGGAGCTGCTCGCCCGGGGGGGCGCCTATGCCCGCCTACACGCCGTCTCCGAAGCCGCCGAATGACCGCCAGATCGAGAACCCCATGACCGAACACTATGACGATACGGACGACCTGGCCGAGCGGACCCTGTCCAACCGCCAGGTTCTGGGCTTCATCGGCGCCTTCTGGCTGCGGCGGCCGGTCCTGTTCTGGACCTCCGTCGTGCTCACCCTGGTGGCCATCGGCTTCGACCTCGCCCTGCCCTGGGCGGCGGGACGGCTGATGGACATCGTGGCCGCAGGCCCCGACCAGGCCGACCTAGCCTGGCGGGCCTGGGCCATCTTCATCGGCGTCTTCCTGGCCTTCACCGTGGTGCGCAACATCGCCTTCCGGTTCTGGAATCCGATGGCCGCGGCCAACATGAAGGACATGACCGACGAAGGCTTCCAGCGGGTGCAGTCCTACTCCTCGGACTGGCACGCCAACACCTTCGCCGGCTCCACGGTGCGGCGGCTCAGCCGCGGCATGTGGGGCTATGACATGGTCTCCGATGCGGTGATCCTGTGGCTGGGACCGG
Source organism: uncultured Caulobacteraceae bacterium (assembly GCA_937910255.1). Classification (GTDB taxonomy): domain Bacteria; phylum Pseudomonadota; class Alphaproteobacteria; order Caulobacterales; family Caulobacteraceae; genus Phenylobacterium. The sequence continues at coordinate 7,977 of CALEOQ010000378.1, forward strand.
CCCTGATCGTACTGGTCGGCCTGTCGGTGATGATGATCGCCCGCTGGCCGGTGGTGGGGGCCTTCTCCCTGGCGGTGGTGATCCTCTATCTGGTCTCCAACCTCTGGCTGACCACGGTCTATGTGCGGCCAGCCAACCTGAAGTCGGTGGCCCTGGATTCGCGGATCGGCGGGGCCCTGTCGGACTCCATCGGCTCAAACCCCACCGTGAAGGCCTTCGGCGCCGAAGCGCGGGAAGAGGCCCGGATCGGCGGCGTCACGGCCCTGTGGCGGCGGCTGACGCTCACCACCTGGACCCGGTTCATCAATGTCTGGCTGTGGCACAACCTGATGCTGGTGGGCCTGCAGGCGGGCCTGACGGGTCTGCTCCTGCGGCTGTGGTCGCAAGGGCAGGCCAGCGCCGGGGACGTGGTGTTCGCCATCACCGCCTTCATGCTGATGAGCGGCTATCTGCGCAATCTGGGCGAGAACATCCGGATAGATCGGAAGAGCGTCGTGTAGGGAAAGAGGGTAGATCTCGGTGGGCGGCGGATCATGAAAAAAAAAAATCCGAGTAGAGAACAACGCACTCAACCACTATTGAAC
>CALEOQ010000379.1 GCA_937910255.1 uncultured Caulobacteraceae bacterium
GGCGGGCGAGGCCGGGGCGGGGGAGCTCGGGGGGGGCCCGGAAGCAGGGGGGGCTGGTCAAGGACGGCAAGCCCGGGGCGGGGTCGTGCCGGAAGGGCTTCTTCCTCGGCGACGGCACGGGCTGCGGCAAGGGCCGGGAGATCGCCGGCGTCATCGCCGATAACCTGGCCCAGGGCCGGTCGCGCGCGGTGTGGCTGTCGAAGAACGACGCCCTCCTCGAGGACGCCCGACGCGACTGGAGCGCCATCGGCGGCGCCAATGGCGACATCACCCCGCAATCGGCGTGGAAGCAGGCTGACGCGATCCGGATGGACCGGGGCATCCTGTTCTCGACCTACGCCACCTTGCGCCAGCCGGCGCGGGGCGACCGGCGCTCTCGGTTGGACCAGATCGTCCATTGGCTGGGGGCCGACTTCGACGGCGTGATCGTTTTCGACGAGGCCCACGCGATGGCCAACGCCGCTGGCGGCGGCAAGGGCGCGCGCGGGGCCAAGAAGGCCTCGCAGCAGGGCATGGCCGGGCTGGCGCTGCAGAACCGCCTGCCCAACGCCCGCATCCTCTACGTCTCGGCGACCGGCGCCACCACGCCGGAGAACCTGGCCTACGCCGCCCGTCTGGGTCTCTGGGGCGGGCCGGAAGCGCCCTTCCCCACCCGCGACGCCTTCATGGATGCGGTCGAGACCGGCGGCGTGGCGGTGATGGAGCTGATCGCCCGCGAACTGAAGGCCATGGGCCTCTACATCGCCCGTTCGCTGTCGTTCGACGGCGTGGAATATGACGCGCTGCGTCATCCGCTCACGGCGGATGACATCGCCATCTGGGACGCCTGGGCCGACGCCTACCAGCTGATCCACCAGAACCTGCGCGCCGCGTTGGAGGCGGTCGGGGTGACCGAGGACGGCAAGGCCAAGTCTGGCTTGGCCGCCTCGGCCGTCATGTCGGCGTTCGAAGGCTGCAAGCAGCGCTTCTTCGGGCACCTGTTGTCGGGCCTGAAGTCCCCGTCCCTCGTGGCCGCGATCCGGCAGGACCTCGCGGCCGGCCGTTGCTCCGTCGTCCAGGTGGTCTCGACCAATGAGGCGGTGATGGAACGCCGGCTGGCCGAGATCCCGGCCGAGGAGTGGAACAACCTCGCCGTCGACCTGACGCCGAAGGACCAGGTGCTCGACTACCTGATGGGCGCTTTCCCAGTGATGGCGATGGACGCCATCGAGGACGAGGAGGGCGCGGTGACCATGGTCCCGGTGATGGTCGACGGCGTGCCCGTCGTCAGCCAGGAGGCCCTGCGGCTGCGCGACGAACTGGTCACACACCTGGCCTGCCTGCCGGCGGTCCCGGGTGTGCTGGACGCCGTGCTCGATGCGCTCGGGACCGAACTGGTGGCGGAGATCACCGGCCGCAGCCGCCGGGTGGTCCGGCGTGACGGCCGCCGGGTGGTGGAGCGGAGTAGCGCCTCGGCCGCCAAGGCCGAGACCGACGCCTTCATGGCGGCCAAGAAGCGGGTGCTGGTGTTCTCCGACGCCGGCGGCACGGGCCGCAGCTACCACGCCGACCTGGGCGTCGCGAACCAGCAGCGCCGGGTCCACTATCTGGTCGAACCCGGCTGGCGGGCCGATGCGGCGGTTCAGGGCCTGGGCCGGTCGCATCGCACCCACCAGGCCGTGGCGC
>CALEOQ010000380.1 GCA_937910255.1 uncultured Caulobacteraceae bacterium
GTTGTGGTATGTTTCGTGTTGAGTCGGTGCGAGAGTTGTGATTGGAGTGAGACGGTTCATGGTGTATGAGTTCGGATGATCAGTTGTACTTGTGGTGTTTTTTTTTTTTTTTCAAGCAGAAGACGGCATACGAGATTACGACGTGACTGGAGTTCAGACGTGTGCTCTTCCGATCTACCGAGTGATAGGCGTATCGTCGGGTGGTAGCGAAGGCGGTCATCGTGTTGGCCAGCGCCAGGGACTGCCACAGGGTGTCTTCGATGGTCGGCGACAGTTCCAGGCCCTGAACCGTCATGTCGAGCATGGGGCCGTGCATGCCGCCCATATTGCCGCGGCCCATCTCATCCCAGTAGTTGCGGGCCAGTTCCAGCTTCGGCCGCGCCGGCAGCTTGACCTGCGTCATGGCCACCAGGTCGTCGAAGCCAGCTTCGCCTGCGGCCTCCTGCGTCAGGAACCAGCGCATCTGCTCCATGTCGGCTTCGGTGGCCAGCCAGTCGAACAGGGGGTCCCACTGGCCGGGGCCGTTTTCCTTCAAGCCTTCGAACCAGGCGATGAAGCCCTCGGGATCGGTCGGGACGGCGGCGACGGCGTCCTGCACCTGGGCGCGGAACGCCTCGATGAACTCACCTTCCTTGTGCTGCATGCGCTGGTCGCGGCTGAGCTCAAGGCGCCAGTCCTGGCGCGGCACGGATGGCGACAGGCGGCTGCGGTTCCAGCGCGCAAGTCCGCGGTGAAGGCTATTGGGGTCGGCGAAACCTGCCGCGGGGGCGCTCTGAAGGCCCAAGCCCGGGATGATGGCCATGGATATCTCCTCTTGGCCGGAGAAAGCCGCCGAATGGTCTACAGGTTCCGCGTGGACGGCGTTTCCTGAGCCGGATTTAGCGAAAATCGCCCGAAGCGCCGCCATTGAGTCGAGTAGCCGACGCCAGTCGGGAGATTTGAGGCCGCAGGCGCCGCAAAATCGAGGTCGCAGACGGCTATAGTGCGTCCGATGAAGACCTTGCTGATCGTCTACCACTCCCGCACCGGCGGCTCCCGCCAGATGGCGGAGGCCGCAGCCGACGCCGCCCGCGCGGAGGGCGAGGTCGAGGTGCGCCTGCTGGAGGCTGAGGGCGCGGGACACGACGACGTGCTGGGAGCCGATGGCTACCTCTTCGTCGGGCCGGAGAACCTGGCGGCCATGTCAGGCGAACTGAAGGCCTTTTTCGACCGCAGCTACTACCCGGTCCTTGGCCGTATCGAAGGCCGGCCCTATGCGCTCATGGTCTGCGCCGGCAGCGACGGCGAAAACGCTGTGCGCCAGATTGTCCGGATCGCCACGGGCTGGCGCCTGAAGGCCGTGGCCGAGCCGATCATCGTCTGCACGCACGCCCAGACGCCAGAAGAAATCCTGGCGCCCAAAATTATCCCGTCTGCGGACCTGGCGGCCTGCGCCGCTCTACGGCCGGCGCTGGCCGCCCGGCTTGCGCTCGGGGTCTACTGAGCCCCGGCCCGTTCCCGCGCCGCTTCCCGGCCCACGCGGCTCACCTCCTCGTCGGACCGACTGCGGCCCCCAGACCCCCCAGACCCGAACTCCCCCTCCCAAGTCCAGCTCGGACAC
>CALEOQ010000381.1 GCA_937910255.1 uncultured Caulobacteraceae bacterium
TACCGTGTGTCGCTGATGCACGATCGTCTAGTCGTGTTAGCAGTGTGATACGGATCGATATTTAGTCCACTTATAGCATTTTCATCAAAATTCTTTTCATTTTTTTTTTTTTTTTCAAGCAGAAGACGGCATACGAGATTACGACGTGACTGGAGTTCAGACGTGTGCTCTTCCGATCTCCGTCAGACAAGTGACGCATCCGTTCGCTAGAGGTCATCCATGACCCAGCCTCGCCGCTTCGCCCGACTCGCCCTCCTCGCCGCCTTCGCCGCAGGTTCGGCCCTGGCCCATGAGAGCCCCGACCACAACGCGGCGACGCTGGTGGCCGTGGGCGCGGCGGCCGACGAGGCCGCCCCGGCCGATCCGGCGGCCCGCCGCTGGCTGGCCGGCGACCACCATGTCCACAGCCGCTACAGCGTCGGCTGGACGCCCGATCCGGCCGGCGGTCCGCCCAAGCCGGAAATTGCCGGCGACGCCATCTATCCAATCCCGACCAATGCGGCCATGGCGGCCCGCTACGGTCTGTCCTGGATGGTCTCCACAGATCACGGCGGGCCCAACCACTCCAAGGTCAACCGCGACCTCGCCTATCCGGAGCTGGAGCGCTCCCGGGCCGAGGTGCCGGGACTGATCCAGTTCTACGGCATGGAGTTCGACACCCCTGGGGCCGATCACTCCAGCCTGATCATTCCGCACACCCCCGATGAGCGCGACGTGCTGGAGGGGATCGAAAGCCGCTTCGCCAAGCGTGAGCCCTGGCCGGCCGACCCGTCCTGGGACACCGAACCGCGGATGCTCGAGGCTCTGCGCCATATGCGCCAGATCGAAGCGCCGCCGGTGGTCATCGCCAACCATCCGTCGCGGTCGGCCGCCGGCGTCGGGGAATGGGGCCAGGACCGGCCCGGCGAGCTGCGCGACTGGAACGACACCGCGCCCCAGGTGGCCATCGGCATGGAGGGGGCGCCGGGCCACCAGGCCGCCGCCCTGCAGCCGGACGGCGCCATCGACCCGGAAGGCGCGCGCGGCGGCTATCGCAACAGCCCGACCCTGGGCGGCTTCGACCAGATGACCGCGCGTCTGGGGGGCTTCTGGGATTCCATGCTGGGCGAGGGGCGTCGCTGGTGGGTGACCTCGACCTCGGACTCTCACCGTCACTACACCGATGGCGGCAGCGACTTCTGGCCGGGCGAATATTCCAAGACCTATGTGAAAGCCGTCCGCAGTCACGCCGACATCCTGGACGCCCTGCGTCACGGGCGCGTCTTCGTCACCACGGGGGACCTGATCTCGGAACTGGACGTGACGGCCGAGGCCGGCGGTCAGAGGGCTGAGATCGGCGAGGCGCTAAAGCTCGCGCCGGGGGCCGATGTGGTGGTGACCATCCGGGTGCGCGATCCCGCCGCGGCCAATGCGGCCGGCCGGACGCCGCAGGTGGCCCGCATCGACCTGATCGTCGGGGACGTCTCAGGACCGGTCGCCGATCGTGCGACCGCCGCAAATCCGACCACCCGTGTCGCGCGGCGCTTCACCGCCGCCGATTGGCGCACGGACGGCGAAGACATCGTCGTCACCCACACCCTGACCAGCCTAAGCCGCGACGCCTATATCCGGGTGCGGGGCACCGGCGGGACCGAGCTTGAACCTAGCCCGGATCCGGCGGGTGAAGACCCGTGGTCGGACCTGTGGTTCTACGCCAATCCCATCTTCCTGGAGATGGCGGCCGCCGCCCGCTGAGGCGCCGCAGCGGGTCAGGACGCGCTGCTCTTGGGCGTCTCCACGTTCGGCGTCCAATGGTCCTTCTGGCTCTGGCCGCCGCCGGAGTCGGTATGTTGCACGACGGCGTCCACGTCGCGGTGATGGTCGTGCGGCGCCACGTCGTCGCCCACCGCATAGATCTTCACCCGATCGGCATAGAAGGCCACGCGGCCATCGATCCGGGTCGCGCCGGGCAGGGGATCCTCATAGGTCCAGGCGACGTTCTCCAGCACCTCGCCGCCCACCGTGACCGTGTAGTAGGCGGCGTCGCCCTTGAAGGGGCAGTGGGTGGAGCGTTCGGTCCGGGCGAAATAGCCCATCTCGATGTCGTCTCTCGGGAAATAGGCCACCGGCGCCAGCCGGCCTTCGTGCAGGATCAGGACATCGTCGCTGTCGGCGATGATGTGGTCCTCGACCGCCACGCGCATGCGCCCGGCCGTCGGGACGATATCGATGGTGTGGTTTGATCCGGGGTCGCTCATGGGGCCTTCTCCTTTGAACACAGGGGGAACGCATGACCCCTGGGGTTGGCTCCGCCGCGCGATGCAGGGCGAGGTTGGACGAGCCTTGCTTGTCTTGGCGCAGGCTGCGTGATCTTCTCCCCGTTTTCCGGGGTCACCCGGGTCGAATGAACCTCGGTGCGGGCCTGCGGGGCCGGCTCAACGCAGAATAAGCGGAAGTCGATTCATGAACATCGTCATCGTGCTCGGCGTGCTGATCACGCTGCTCACCGGTGTCCCGGTGCTGCTCCAGCTGATGCGCAATCATCCGCGGGGGCTCATCGTCCTGTTCTTCGCCGAGATGTGGGAGCGCTTCTCCTACTACGGCATGCGGGCCATCCTGATCTTCTACCTGACCCAGCACCTGCTGTTCGACGACGACGTCGCCAACGCCCAGTACGGCTCCTATACGTCGCTGGTCTATCTGCTGCCCCTGATCGGCGGCATCCTGGCCGACCGCTATCTGGGCACCCGCAAGGCCGTGGCCTTCGGGGCCCTGCTGCTGGTCGCCGGCCACCTGGCTATGGCGGTGGAGGGCGAACCGACCCGCGAGATCCTGACCTATGCGGGCCAGACCTATGAGGTCGCCGCCGAGGGCCGGATGGACGGCCGCCAGGTGCGCCTGGTGGTGGAAGGCGAGCCCTACGCCTTCGGCCCCGCCCCGAGCGGCGGCCTGCAGATCATCGACCTGCCCGCGACCGCGCCGCTTCCGCCGGTGCTGCCGGCCGGCAGCTATGAGATGACCCAGACCGCCGATCCCGTGGGGGTCAACATCTTCTATCTGGCGGTCTCGCTGATCATCCTTGGAGTGGGCTTCCTAAAGCCCAACATCTCCACCATCGTGGGTCAGCTCTATCCGCAGGGGGACCCGCGCCGGGATTCCGGCTTCACCCTCTACTATTACGGCATCAATCTCGGCGCCTTCTGGGCCTCGGTGCTCTGCGGCCTGCTCGGCCAGCACTTCGGCTGGGGCTATGGCTTCGGCCTGGCCGGCGTCGGCATGGCCCTGGGCTGGGTGGTCTTCGTGCTCGGCAAGCCGCTGCTCGAAGGCCATGGGGAGCCGCCGGAGCCGGAGAAGCTCAAGGCGCCCATCTTCGGCCCGCTGAATCGCGAATGGCTGATCTATCTGGCGACCATTCCCTGCATCGGCGTGGTCTGGTGGCTGGTGCAGCGCAACGCTGTGGTGGGCTGGGTGCTCAGCGTGGCCATCATCGCCTCGCTGGTCATCATCGCCTATGTGATCCTGCGAATCTGCCAGACCAGAGAGGAGCGCCAGCGGATGATGCTGGCTACCGTGCTGATCTTCGGCGCCGTGGTCTTCTGGACCCTCTTCGAACAGGCCGGCACCTCGCTCAACCTGTTCGCCGCACGAAACGTAGACCTCGCCATCACCAGTCAGGCCACGACCTTCCTGGGCATGCCCATGGGGACGCCCGAACAGCTGGCCGCCGCCGGCGTGGATACCGGCGGGTGGTGGGGCTGGATCAATTCCGGCATCGCCGCGGCCCAGGTGCAGTCGTTCAACGCCGGCTTCATCCTGATCTTCGCGCCGATCTTCGCGCCGATCTTCGCTGCGCTGTGGGCCTTCCTCGGCCGCCGCGGCATGGACCCCGACCCGACCATGAAATTCGGCCTGGGCCTGCTGCAGGCGGGGCTTGGCTTCATGGTGGTGGTGTGGAGCGCCGGCCTCGCCGACGCCAGCTTCCGGGTGCCGCTGATGGTGCTGGGCCTGCTCTATCTGCTGCACACCACCGGCGAGCTCTTCCTGTCGCCCGTGGGCCTGTCCGAGATCACCAAGCTCTCCCTGGCTTCGGTGGTGTCGTTCATGATGGCGGTCTGGTTCCTGTCCAGCGCCATCGCCCAGTATGTGGGCGGCTGGATCGCTGGCCTGGCGGGCACCGAGACGGTGGGCGGCCAGGTGCTGGATCCGGCGCTGGCGCTGCAGAGCTCGGTCGAGGTGTTCCGAATGCTGGGCTATTGGGGCCTGGGCGCCGGCGTGGTCTTCATCGTGCTCAGCTTCTTCATCAAGGGCTGGGCCCACGGGGTCGGCACCGGGCACGGCCCGTCGCCCGAGCCGATCGCCCCCACGCTCGACGGCGAACGCCAGGCGGTGAACCCGCAGACCCTGCGTGACGACCGCAATTCCTGATGGTCTGGGCGCGGTGGCCTGACCGCCGTCGCGCCCTTATCCGCCCAGCGTCTTGCTGATGCGGAAGCGGTACATGCGGCCGAAGTCGATGTGTCGGTCATCCACATAGGCGATATCGGCGTTGTCGCGGGGACCAGCATAGACGGTGCGGGTGCGACGCACGCCCCGCTCGGTGACATTGGGGATTTCGAAGCGCAGGACGATGTCCGGCCGGGGCTTCCACTCCACATAGGGGACGACGAAGGTGCGCAGCTTGGTGGTCGAAACCTCGTCATAGCGGTAGTAGGTCTCCCGCCAGCCGCCGTACACATCAACCCCCCAGGTCGAGGACATCTTCGGCAGGTCTTGGGTGAAATGGGCCTCCCACTCCACGGGCCGCAGGCCGGAAATCTCCCGGGATTGGCCGGTGGTGGGGTCGTCAACCTGCGATCGGCGCCAGGTTCCTTCGCCCCGCAGCTGGGCGCCCTTCAACCCGAGCCGGTCGAAGGGCAGGGTCAGGGTCAGGGCCAGTTCCTCGCGCACCCCTGAGCCGATATTGGCCGGGGCGTCATAGATCTTGCCGCCGTCCAGGCGCACCGGCGCGCGGTCGACCACATCGGTGATCTCGGCGCGGCGCAGGGTGACCACTAGGGCGCCGCTGGTCCAGAATCGCCGCTCGACAGCGGCCTCGACGATCCATTCCTGGGCCGGGTCGAGATCGGGATTGCCGGCCAGGAGCACGCCGGTGTTGAGCGAGGACGAGGCGACGAAGTCGTCGAAGTCGAGCTGGCCCACCGTCCGCTCGATCCTGAACCGCAGCTGGGTGTGTTCGTCCTGGGCCCAGGTCAGGCTGAGCTGCGGCTTAGCGAACTGCAGGGATTTTTCCAGCATCACATCGCCCTCCGACGAGATGTCCGAGGCTTCGAAGCGAAGGCCGCTGTCCAGGGTCAGCCGCGGGCTGGCCCGCCAGGCCAGCTTGGCGAAGGCCTCGCCGCGCCGCTCCTCCACCGTCACATTGGCCGCGGGCAGGACCACGGGAAGCCCATTCTCGGCGAAGGCGGTGGCGCCTTCCAGGGTGTTGATCGCCCCCTCGGCGCCCACTTCCCAGGACAGGGCCTCGGTCTGGCGCCAGCGCAGGACGCCGCGGCCGATGGTTTCAGTGGTCTCGCTCTCCAGGTCGAAGCGGCCACGATAGGTGGGATCATCGAACTGCGACTCGATGGTCTCATCGGCGGTCTGGCGCAGGCCGATCAGCTCCAGGCTGGTGCGCGGACCGAGCGGCCGGGTGAAGCTGGCCCCCAGTTCGGTCTCGGTCAGGTCGAAGACCTCGCGGCTGACCTCGTGGGTGGCTGGACCGAAATTGAGCTCGTCATAGGTGAAGTGGTCCATGAAGAGTCGCCCGTTGGCGCGGAGCTGACCGCCGCCCAGGGGCCGCTCCACCGCCCCGGTCAGGGTCCCGTTCGTCCCCGTGCCCTCGCTGTCCACGAAGCTGACGATCAGGGGGGCGCCGGCCCTGTCGGTCCGGACGCGAGGGCCATCGCCCGCCCCGTCATCGGGCCCCTGGCCGCCGACGAACCCCGCCTCCCAGGCGGTCTGGCCCAGGCGGCCGGAGCCTTCGAGGCGCAGACCCAGCAGGTCGCGGCCGTCATAGACGTGGCGGTAGGCGAGGGCGACCAGGCCCTGGACAGAGTTCGTCTCGGTGCGGATCAGATTGGCCATGACCGACTTGCCCTGCATGTCGATGCCGGGCGCGCCGCCGCGGATCAGGTCGATGCGGGCGACCTGGGAGGCCGGGATCCGGCGGAGGATTTCTTCCAGGTCGTCGGATTTGGAGGCGGGCCGGCGGCCATCGATCAGCACATTGCCGGCCGCCCCTTCGAACCCGCGGACATTGTCGCCGCCGTCCAGGGCGAATCCCGGCAGCCGCTCGATCATCTCAAGCGCCGTGGTGGGCTGGGCCGCGGCGAAGAAGGACGGCGGATAGCTGATGGCGCCGCCGCCCTCGGGGGTTGCAGGGGTGGCCTCCGCCAGGGGCTCGGGCGCCTGGGCCAGGGCCTGGGCTGGCAGGGCCAGAGGACAGACCGCGGCGAAGGCGGCCAGGGCGCGGGTGATCATCTGGGTCTCTCCTCCGGAGGCCAGATGATCCACGCTCGGCTTTCAGGGCCAGTTAAATCCCTGACAGGTTCGTCAATCGCCGTTCGGGCTCAGAGGCTGGTGCCGCCTACCGTCAGGCCGGTGATCTTCAGGGAGGGCTGACCCACGCCGACCGGCACGCTCTGGCCGGACTTGCCGCAGACCCCGACGCCCGGATCGAAGCCGAAGTCGTCGCCGATCATGGTCACCCGCGTCAGGGCTGACGGGCCGTCGCCGATCAGGGTCGCGCCCTTGACCGGCGAGGTGATCTTGCCGTCCTCGATCAGATAGGCCTCGGTGCACTGGAAGACGAACTTGCCGTTGGTGATGTCCACCTGGCCGCCGCCGAAATTGGCGCAGTAGAGGCCGCGCTTGGTGGAGGCGATCATCTCCGCGCGCGGGGTGGAGCCGCCCTCCATGGCCGTGTTGGTCATCCGCGGCATGGGCAGGTGGGCGTAGGACTGGCGCCGGCCATTGCCCGTGGCGGCGTGGCCCATCAGCCGGGCGCTCATCCGATCGTGCATATAGCCGACCAGGATGCCGTCCTCGATCAGCACGGTACGCTCTGTGGGGGTGCCTTCGTCGTCCACGGTCAGCGAGCCACGGCGACCGGCCAGGGCGCCGTCGAGATCGGAAGAGCACACGTCTGAAATCCAGGCACGTCGTAATCTCGTATGCCGTCTTCTGCTTGAAAAAAAAAAAAAAAACAGAATGCACTCAAGGTTTAGGATGACAGACTAGTATGCCGTAAAGACTAGTCGGCCAACAGA
>CALEOQ010000382.1 GCA_937910255.1 uncultured Caulobacteraceae bacterium
GGGACTATATGTGGAACGACCACGCCTTCCTGCGCCTGCGCTTCCAGAACGCCCACTGGATCAGCGAGGAGCTGGTGCGCACCAACCAGCCCTCGCCCGAGCAGCTGGCCGGCTGGAAGGCGCGGGGGATCAAGACCATCATCAATCTGCGCGGCGGGTTCGACGGCAGTTTCCACGTGCTGGAAAAGGCCGCCTGCGAAGAGCTCGGCCTGACCCTGGTGGACTTCACCATCACGTCTCGCGAGGTCCCCAGCCGCGCCCGGGTGCTGGGCGCCCGGGACCTGTTCGAGACCATCGAATATCCGGCCCTGATGCACTGCAAGTCCGGTGCGGACCGGGCGGGCATCATGAGCGTCTTCTACATGCACTTCCGCATGGGCAAGACGATCGCTGAGGCCCTGGACCAGCTGCACCTGCGCTACCTGCACATGAAGGCCGGCAAGACCGGCGTGCTGGACTACACCTTCGAACGCTACCTGGCCGAGGGCGAACCCGCCGGCCTCTCCTTCATCGAATGGGTCGAAAGCCCCGCCTACGACCCCGACGCCATCAAGGCCGACTTCCGCAGCCAATGGTGGGGCAACATGTTCACCGAGCGCCTGCTGAAGCGGGAATAGGGCGGGGGCCTCAAGAGGCGACACGAAGCACACAAAGGGGCGCGAAGGACACGACGTAAGGGTGTCATGTCATTGACAGCGACAAAATTTGGCAGCGACGCTGGGGCTTAGCAAGCCAGTGCGCAACTGCGCACCCTTATGTATGTTTACTGATGCGTGTCTCGCCAAGCGATATACCACGGCAGATCATCACCGAGCGGCTGCTGATCCGGCCTCATCAGCAGGGCGATGGGGCTGCCTTGCACGACGCGATCATCGACAGCCTGGAGGACCTCAGGCGATGGCCCGCTGCGATGGGGTGGGCTTTGGAGGAGCAGTCGTCTGCTGGCTCTGAGCGGTTTTGCCAAGCTTGCAGCGAGGCATTTGCCCAAGCCCTCGACTTCCCATTCCTGATCACCCTTCGGGAATGCCAGACTATTGTTGGATCGAGTGGGCTCCACCGACCGGATTGGAGCGTCCCCAAGGTCGAAATCGGGTGGTGGGGCCGTTCAAGCCACAAGGGGCAAGGATTAATCACCGAAGCCGTGGCGGCTATCCTGGAATTTGGGTTCGTTGAGCTAGGCGCTCGGCGGATTTTTGCTCTGCCAGACGAAGAGAATGTCGCTAGCTGGCGCATCTGCGAGCGCGTCGGCATGAGCTTTGAAGGCCTTCTTAGACATGAGCGCGCAGAGCCAAACGGTACCCTTCGCAATACTCGCCTCTACGCCGCCACTCGGTAAATCCTAAAACCCGCCAATCCGCCAATCCGCCCCTAACGCACCGTTTCCTTCTCCCGCGGCGCCGAGACCTTCTGGGGCTTGGCCTGGGCCTTGGGTTTGGGCAGCAGGCGGAACCGCGACTGACACCAGGCGAAGTCGATGCCGACATCGATCAGGGCGTCGGAGCGGCCGCAGGGGCAGGGGAAGTCCATCACCGCCCAGACGCGGTAGGTCTCCCCGGCCTGCAGGGGAACGGGGCGTCCATTGACGTGATTGGGGGCCGCATTGACGCACAGAACCAGATCGCCAGGGCCGACCGCATCGCTCATCGCACTCTCCGTTTCGCCGAGGGTGATACTAGACCCAGCGCTCCCGCGCGTCATGCTCGGGCTTGTCCCGAGCATCCCTGTCGAGGGCGGGCGCGAGCGTCGAAAGGGATTCCCGGCACAAGGCCGGGAATGACGAGAGTGGGGGGTTGCGAGGCCGGGTCTATGGCCGCGCCTCCGCCCTCGTCCTTCGAGGCCCGGCTTTGCCGGGCGCCTCAGGATGAGGACGGAGGCCTTGGCCATCTGCGGCTGGTGGACCTTTACCGCCGCGCACCGTCCGCCGCCGACGCCTGCTTACTTGACGGCGGTCACAAGGGCGAAGGACAGCAATTCGCCGCCGTCCGCCTCGAGCATGGCGATCACGCTGTCCTTGTCCGGCGAGTTTCCGGCCTTGGTCCAGCGTAGCCACTCCGCCCAACCCTCCGCCCCCCCGGCACCGCCGCCGCCACGGCAACCGCGTACCAC
>CALEOQ010000383.1 GCA_937910255.1 uncultured Caulobacteraceae bacterium
GGATCTACATGTGTTCACGAGCCGAGTCAGTGCGGTTAAAGTGGTGGACCGTGCGGACAGGTGACTGGCGGGGGCAGGAGATGCAGGCCGCGATCATGGGCTTTGCGGGGGATTCGGAGGCGCCTCTGCCGTCTGGGGCGCCGCCCATTACCACCGCCCCGGGCGGCGATAACTGGACGCCGCTCGCCGAGCATGCGACGGCGGGCTTGTGACGGCGCAGCCTGCGGGCTAGAGCCGATGAAATTGGTTTCAAACGCAACGATCCCGTGAGCGCATGACCCTGTTCGATTCCCCCGACTTCGATGGCCACGAGGCCGTTCACGCCTTTTCCGACGAGGCCACGGGGCTGCGCTGCATCATTGCGGTCCATTCCACGGCCCGGGGCCCGGCGGCCGGCGGCTGCCGCATGTGGCCCTTCCCGACCTCGGCCGACGCCCTGCAGGACGCGCTGCGCCTGTCGCGGGCCATGTCCTACAAGAACGCCATGGCCGACCTGGATCTGGGCGGCGGCAAGGCGGTGATCATCGGCGATTCCCGCACCCAGAAGTCACCGGCCCTGTTCGAGGCCTTCGGCCGGGCCGTCGAGGCCGTGGGCGGCGCCTACTGGACCGCCGAGGATGTGGGCGTCTCGCCGACCGACCTGATGCATGCGCGCCGCCACACCCGCTTCGTGGCGGCCCTGGAGGGCCATCCGGCCGCCTCGGGCGATCCCAGCCCGGTCACCGCCGAGGGCGTGTTCCGCGGCATCAGCCTGTGCGTACGTCGGGCCCTGGACCGGGACCTGTCAGGGGTGACGGTGGCCATCCAGGGGGTCGGCCATGTGGGCGCCTATCTGGCCCAGAAGCTGAGCGCGGCCGGGGCGCGGCTGGTGATCACCGACGTCAACCGCGAGGCCCTGGCCCAGGTGGCCGCGCAGACGGGCGCGATGATCGTGGCGCCCGAGGAGATTTTCGACGTCGAGGCCGATGTCTTTGCGCCCTGCGCCCTGGGCGGGGCGATCAGCGCCGAGACCCTGCCGCGCCTGCGCGCCAGGATTATCGCCGGGGGCGCCAACAACCAGCTGGCCGACCCGGTGATCGGCCAGACCCTGTTCGACCTCGGCCTGCTCTATGCGCCAGACTATGTGATCAATGGCGGCGGCATCATCAATGTGGCCGGCGAGATCCGCGCCCTGGACGCCGGCGAGGCCTTTGACGCCGCCTGGGTGGAGGCCAAGCTATCGCGCCTGATGCTGACGCTTCAGGAGGTGCTCGACCGCTCCATCGCCGAGCGGCGTCCCACCCACGAGGTGGCCGGCGAGATGGCCCGCGATCGGATCGCCCGCGGGCGCAGCGTCCTCGCCGCCCAATAGGGCTCACCCCGCCGGAGCCATCCGGTCCTGGCGCGGCTCACGCACCATGAACAGCAGCAGCAGCAACCCCGCCGCCAGGAAGGCGATGGAGGTTCCGAAGACGCTCTCATAGCCCAGGGTCGCGGCCATGATCCCGCCCACCAGGGGACCGGCCGAGGCCATGATCCCTTCGGCGGTGGAGGAGAGTGCGATGCGCATGGGCAGTTCGTCCCGAGATCCGAACTCCAGGATCATGGTCTGGGCGCTCATCATGTAGCCCGACTGGGCCGCGCCGAGGCCAAAGAAGGCCACGAAGATGGCGGCCACCTCGTGGACGTTCATCAACAGCACGGTGGCGGCGATCCAGATCACCAGCGAGCTGACCAGCACCACCCGGAAGCCGGTCTTGTCGCCGAGATAGCCCCAGACCAGGTTCGAGAGGGTGTCGGCGCCCAGGAAGGCCAGGCTGAGCAGGCCGATATTGGCCCCGGTCAGCTCGATCGTGGTGCTGACGTACAGAATGTAGAACGGCGTCGCCATGCGTCCGGTGATGCTGAGCATCTGGACGATCAGGAAGAACATGTAGCCGCGATCCTGCGAGATCAGCCGCGGGAAGTCCTTCAGCCGTTCGAAGAACGGGGTCTGCACCCGGGTGGTCGGCGGCTCGGGCTCGATCATCAGGAACTGCAGGGCCCAGAGGCCAAGCGAGGTCAGGATGGTGGCGAACAGGAAGGTCGAGGCGTAGCCGTTGCCCAGCAGGTTCCCCTCGATGAAGTACTTCCCCGCCACCCAGGCCAGCGCCGCGGCGATGACCCCGCCAGTGGCGTTGCGCCAGGCCTGCAGTCGGCCCCGCCGACTGATCGGGATCACCTTGGCCATCAGCAACGAGAAGACGACCCGCTGGGTGCCCATGAACAGGCCGAACATGAACATGAAGGCGAGGATCGCCACCACCAGGGTCTGGCCGGCCAGGAACCAGCCAGCGAGCGCCATGCCCAGGATCTGGACCCTCGCCAGGCCGCCCATCCAGACGGCGGCCGGCATCACCCGCTTGCGGTGCTCGATCTGGGTGGCGCCGAAGATCGGCGAGATCATCCCGCCCACCTGTTGCAGGGCCAGGCCCAGGCCGACGATGAAGCTGGAGCCCGAGATCAGGTAGAGATAGGCCGGCAGGAAGGTCGGCGCATTGACCAGCCGGAAGCCGGTCATGCCCAGCATGCCGTGCAGGTAGTGGGCGATGTAGTTGCGCTTCAGATTGGCCCAGACGAACTTCTCGTATTCGACTTCGCGCTCAGCCAGTGTCCTGCCGTCGTCGTCAGCATGGATCACGACCGCCTCATCGGCGATCGGTGGTTCCTCGGTGGTCTTTTCCAATAGCGTCCCTGCCGCGCGGGGGTCGCAAAGGGTCGCGCGGCGGCTCCCCAAAATTATGATCTGCTAAAACAATGCCTCCGTCCTAGCAGAGTCCTTCGACCTGAAAAGCGGATTTCTCGCCCGCGCCAAAATTGGTCGAATGGCCAAGCTGCGCTGTTTCAGGCGGCGCTCGCCAGGGGGGCGGCCAGGGTGACGTCCACCTTGACCACCATGCGGCTGGCGCCTGGATCGCCCAGGATGGAGCCGCTGATGGGGGCGGCTTCGGCCGGCGTGCGGCTGACAGCGACGGGGATCAGGTCGGCGGCTTCGGCCAGTCCGTTGGTGGGATCGAAGTCCATCCAGCCGAAGGCCGGCAGGAAGACCTCGCACCAGGCGTGGGTGGCGCCGGCGCCGCGTACGCCGTCGTGGCCCGGGGAATAGAGATAGCCGCTGACGAAGCGGGCGGCGAAGCCCACCCGGCGCAGGGTCTCCACCATCAGCCAGGCGAAGTCGCGGCAGGTGCCGCGGCCAAGCGCCACCGTCTCGTGCGGCGCCTGGGTGCCCTCTTCCTGACGGGCCTCATAGTCGAACTGCTGATGGATGGCCCGGTTGAGCCGCAGCACGTAATCCAGCGCCGGCTCCCCCACGCTCGGCGCCAGGCCATGCAACCAGCGCAGCAGCAGGCCCTCGGGATCCACGGTGACCGGCTCGATATAGGGGCCCAGCACCGCCCGGTCGCTGGGGGGATAGACGATCGGCGTGGCGGTGCGGGGGTCGTCCACCTCCTGGGGCTCCAGGGGGGCGGGGAAGCGTTCGATCTCCAGCTCGCTCAGGATGAAGAACTCGTCGGACTCCTCGCTGACATTCAGCTGGCAGACGCAGTTGCCATAGGCGTCGTAACGCCAGCGGGTTTCTCCCCGGGGGGAAAAGGTCAGGGCGCCCTTCACCACCCGCAGGGCATGGCCGCCCCTGGGGCGCACCAACAGCTGGTGCGGCCCAAAGGCGACCGGGCGCTCGTAGGCGTAGCGGGTTTCGTGGCGGATGATCAGGCGGGACATGTGCGCGCTGCTAACACGCCCTGGCGGCGAAGGTTCCTCACCATGGCGTCGCGCCCCTAAGACTTCGCCGGCAGGACGGCCAGCAGGGCGCGGGTGAAGCCGGCCGGGGCGACGGTCAGGTGGTCCTCGTCGTCCAGGACGGTCGTCGCCAGACTCAGGCTCGGATAGCGGCGCGATTTCAGGACCTGCTCCATGGCCCGCAGGTCGCCGACCATGTCGAAGCGCGAGGCGTGGCGCCGGGTGGGGCCGGGCGTCTCGAAGGCGCCGATATACATGAAGACCTCAGCCGGCAGATCGGTGTGGCTCTGCGCATAGTCGGCCTCCATCGTCATGATGCGCCGCTGGCCAAACCAGAAGGAGGGGCTGCCCAGCACATAGGTCTGGAACATCTGCGGATCGCTGAACAGGATCTGCGCGCCCAGCAGACCGCCATAGGAATGGCCCAGCAACACGCGGGCGCCGGGGTCGGCCCGGAACCGGCCCTCGATGAAGGGCAGGACCTCGGCCTTCAGATAGCCCTGGTAGGCGTCGCCGCCGCCATGCGCCCGGGCGCAGCTGGAGGGCGGATCGCAGGGGACGGGCGTGTAGTCGCGGCTGCGCGACGCCGCGCCATCTTCGCCCTTGGCGTAGGACAGACCCACGAGGATGAACTCCTCAATGACGGGCCCATCCAGATTAACCCGCCGGGCGATCTGGCGAAGGATGGGAAAGCTGTAGTCGGCGTCGGTGACGTAGAGGGTCGGGTAGCGTCGCTGCGGCTCCTTCTCATAGCTGGCCGGCAGGCTGACAAAGACCTCGTAGTCACGGCCAGAGACCGGATCGGGCACGGTCCAGACCTGGGTCCCCTGCAGGACGTAGGGCTGGCCGTCGGCGGACGAAGCCTCAGGCGCTGCGTGAGCGGCAGGCGGGGCCTGGGCGTCGGCTTGTTCGGTGCAGGCCGAGACCAGCGCCGCCGTCGCCAGGATAAGGGCTAAACCCAATGATCTCATCGCAATCCCCCGAAGCGCCACCTTACGCTGCTATGGGGCGAATGTGGCGAAACTCAGGGGCGCCTGTTCCCGTATCTATTCGCCCGCGCCAACCACGGCCACGCCGGCCAGCAGGGCGGCGAGTTCGGCCTGGCGGGCGCAGCCGGTCTTTTCCAGCACGCGGCGGAGCTGGTTGCGCACGGTGTTGATCGAGACCTCGCCGGCCTGGGCCAGGTCCTCCAGGGTCTTGCCGGCGGCGATGCCCTGGGCCACGCGGGCTTCGGCCGCGGTGAGGTCGAACAGCGAGCGCATGAGGTTCAGCGACGGGGTGCGCTCGCTGCTGACCGGTGTGATCATCATCAGGGCGAAGCTCTGGCCGAAGATGTCATGGGCCGAGCGCTTGATGGGGATCAGGTGCAGCACCTGGGTCGCCCGGCCCAGCTCGTCGCGCAGGGGAAAGGTGCAGCGCCCGAGGCCGGGCGCGGTGTCGATGGTCTTGAGGGCGTCGGTCAGCATCTGCTGGGCGGCCTTGTCGCTCAGCGCCAGCCGATTGCCGGCGCCGAACCGCACCTCGCCGCCGAGCGGCGCCATCCATTCATTGGCCTCGACGACCACGCCGCCCTCGGTGAGCAGGAGGGCGGGCAGCCGCAGGCCGCTCAACGCTTCGGTGGCGCCCCGGGCGCGCTGCAGGCCCAGGCGGGCGCTGACCAGGGCGCTGCGCGCCAGATGAGGGCGCAGGCTGTTGAGCATGGCCACGTGCTCGGGCTCGATCGGGCCGCGCTCCAGCGTCCGCTCGATGCTGAAGACAATGGAGTCGCCGGTGGGCACCTGCAGGCCGGTGCCGGCCGACCAGCCTAGTCCGCGGGGGTGGAAGAAGTCCCGATAGATGGGATCGATCTTGATCTGATCTTCGCTCCAGAAATCCTGCTCCACGAAGAAGGCGGGATCGGACTGGCTCATGATGCAGGTGCGGCGGGGGCAACGATGGAACCAGCCATCGTTCACATAGGCCTCGAAGACGTCGCGGATCGAGCCCGAGGCGGTCCAGCAGAGCGAGCGCCGCGCCGAGAACAGCAGACCGCCCCGGGACTCGGTTCGCTCCGCCAGATCGTCGAGCACCGAGGGCCAGAGGTCCGGCGCCACGGAACACTCATAGATCCGGTCAATCAGATCGCTTTCCATCGGACCCCCATTGGCTGGAGGCAAGACTATCGCATTGATCGCGCCGGTCGTCTGGATCTTGCGCCCGTGACGTGCGGGTCAGTGGGCGATGGTGCGGCGCCGGGGACCGACCAACAGGCCCTCGACCCGGGCCCCTTCGGCCTTCAGAACCGGGCGCAGGCGGCGAAAGAGCCTGGCGTAGTTGTAGAAGGGCACGCTCGGCCACAGGTGGTGCATCAGGTGGAGGTTCTGTTGCAGCAGCAGAACCGTGCCACCGGGCCAGAGGCTGACGCGGGTGTTGAGATAGCGCTCGGTGCGGTCGAACGGATGGTGCGGCAGCCACTGAAAGAAGATGTTCAGCATCAGGATGCCGAGCTTGGTCGGCAGGAACCACAGCATCAGCCACTCGGCGACGCGCCCCGTGGCGATGGCGGCCGCCAGCAGGGCCAGAGTGAATAGTGTCACCGCCGAAACCTGGGTGATCTCGGCGGGACTGAGGATTTTGCCCAGCCGTTGGTAGCGCGCCGGGTTGATGAACTTCACCGCGAAGATCGGCAGCAGGGAGACGGGAAGCCCCACCAGCCATTTCTTCAGGAGCTGGAGGAAGGTGCCCTTCACCGCGATGTCGGGGTCGCGCTCGGTATTGGTGTGGGCGTGGTGCAGGACATGGGTGCGCTGGAGCGCAGGCCAGCCCGCGCCCATGCCCAGGGCGCCGATCCATCCCACCACCGTGTTGATCCAGGCCGAGCGCTTGGGTCTCGCCACCACATTACCGTGGATGGCCTCATGGACCAGCGTGTAGTGGGCGTAGGAGAGCGCCGCCAGGATCAGCGTGCAGGCCCAGAGCGGAAGCGCGCCGGCCATTCCCAGGGCGATCACCGAGATCAGGCTGGCTGGCAGGATGAGCGCCAGGGCCAGGGTCGGCCAGGCCACGGCCGGGGATAGCGCCACCGCGATTCGCCGCTCCTCGGCATGCGAGATCCCGATGGCGGCGCGCAGCGCCTTGGGATCGTGGGGGCCATCGGTCATCTGCGTCGCCTTCCGTCGGTGTGGGACGGAGGGAGGTTAGCAACTCTGAAAATCAAAGCGACTCAAAAATGACGCCTGCGTCACTTTTGGCGAAGTGATGGACAGGTCACCTATGACTTTCATACTGTCGGCGGGATTGAGGTGGTTCTGCCCTGGGGGTGGAGCCTCGACGGAGCCCAAGGACAACCGTGACCCGACGCGAGGCGCCCGACGACACCCTCTGCCCAGTGGCCCATTCCACCAGCCTGATCGGGGACAGGTGGTCGATCCTGGTGGTGCGCGAACTGCTGCTGGGCCAGAGCCGCTTCCAGGATCTGCAGGCCCAGACCGGCGCCACGAGCCAGATGCTGGCCGCCCGGCTCAAGCGGCTGGAGGCCGATGGTCTGGTGGCGCGGGAGGTCTATTCCGAGCGGCCGAGACGCTATGCCTACCGGCTGACGGAAAAGGGCGCCCATCTGAAACCTGTCATCCTGGCGCTGCGGGCCTGGGGCGAGCAGTGGTGCAAGCCGCAGGACGGTCCCCCGGCCACCCGCATGTTCCATCGGACCTGTGGCGCTGAGCTTGAACTCGACGGCCATTGCCCGACCTGCCGCGGCATCTCGCCCTGGCCCGAGATGTGTGGGTCGCCAAGCGAGGCCTGCGCCGACGGGCGTCGCCAGTTCGGAAGAGCGTCGCGCTGGGCACGAGGGTAGATCCACGTGGGCGCCGGGCCATTACACAAAGAAATAAGACGCCTCTTCTCTCCGTGCGCACCGCACCTCTCGAGACATCGCGCCACGCT
>CALEOQ010000384.1 GCA_937910255.1 uncultured Caulobacteraceae bacterium
GCAGCCCGGGGGTGGCACGGGGGCCGCCCGGCGGTCCTGCTGGCCCATCCCGAGCCCTTGCGCGGCTACCGGGGCCGTATCGCCGGGGTCGCCCGCTCCATGCCCCCCGGCCGGGCGGTGGACGCCGTCGCCGAGGCCCTGGGACTGCCCTGCTACGAAACCCCCACGGGGTGGAAGTACTTCGGCGCCCTGCTGGATTCAGGCCGCATCACCCTGTGCGGCGAGGAGAGCGCCGGCGCGGGATCGGACCATGTCCGCGAAAAGGATGGCGTCTGGGCCGTGCTCTACTGGCTCAACATCCTCGCCGCCCGCGGTCTTTCGGTGGAAGAGGTGGTGACCCGGCACTGGGCGCGCTTTGGCCGCGTGGCGACCCAGAGGCTGGATTGGGAAGGGCTGCCGAGCGACCGGGCGGCCGACGCCATCGCGTCTCTGCGTCACAGGCTTGCGCGCCTGAGCGGGACGACGCTCGCCGGCCGGGCTATCGAGGGCGCAGACGACTTCGCCTATCAAGACCCGGTGACGGGCGCTCGGTCGGAGGGGCAGGGCGTTCGCCTGTTCCTGTCCGACGGCGGGCGGGTGGTGTTCCGCCTGTCTGGCACCGGCACGCAAGGGGCGACGCTGCGGGTCTATCTCGACCAGCTCGATGCGCCGCCGTCACAGCCGGCCAGCGTGACGACCCAGGGCCTGGAGGACGTGGCGCAGGCGGTGCTCGGCGGGATCGATCCGGACCTTCTGGCCCAGAGCACGGCTCTTCATCGAACATAGGGGCCTTGCAGGAGCCTATGGCGACGTTCAGGCGTTTGACCGCCATAGCAGCGCTCAAACAATGCGCCCACGAACCGGTTCTTGAGAGGGCCATATGACTGAGGGTAAGCCGGCCAAGCCGGTGCGGATTTCCACCGGCAGCCCTGGGCTGGATAATGTTCTGCGGGGCGGACTGCCGCCCAACCGGGTCTACCTGCTTGAAGGCGCGCCGGGCTCGGGAAAGACCACCCTGGCCCTGCGCTTCCTCCTGGAGGGCGTCCGCGAGGGCGAGCGCGTCCTGTACGTGACGCTCTCGGAAACCTCCGAAGAGCTGCAGGCGGTCGCAGAATCCCACGGCTGGAGCCTGGAGGGGATCGACCTCTTCGAACTCGCCTCGGCCAATGAGGTGCTCGGCGAGGGACGGGAGCAGTCGGTCCTGCATTCCTGGGAGCTGGAACTGGGCGGCACGGTCCGGCTGATCCAGGAGAAGGTGGACGAGGTGCAGCCGACCCGCATCGTCTTCGACAGCCTCTCGGAGATGCGGCTGCTGGCGCAGGATCCCCTGCGCTACCGGCGGCAGGTGCTGGCGCTGAAGCAGTTCTTCGCCGGCCGGAACATCACCGTCATCCTGGTCGACGATCTCACCGGCGAGCATGGGCAGCGCGACGCCCATCTGCACAGCCTCTGCCATGGGGTGATCACCCTGGAGCGGTTGACCCTGGAGTTCGGCGCGGCGCGGCGGCGACTGCAGGTGCAGAAGCTGCGCGGCGTCAACTTCGTCGCCGGTTTTCACGACTTCACGATCGAGGAGGGCGGCCTGGAGGTCTATCCCCGGCTGATCGCCGCCGAACACCACGCGCCCTTCGCCGGCGAGCCGACGCCCAGCGGCGTGCCCGAACTGGACAGGCTTCTGGCCGGCGGACCGCTGCGGGGGACCACCACCCTGGTGACCGGGCCGGCCGGCGCGGGCAAGACCACCCTGACCTTGCAGTATGTCTATGCCGCCTGCGAGCGCGGCGAAAGCGCGGCCCTGTTCGAGTTCGATGAGCGCATCGGCACCCTGTTGGTCCGCGCCAACACCATGGGCATCGATCTGCAGAAGCATATCGACAGCGGCGCCCTGACCATCTCCCAGATCGATCCCGCCGAGGTTTCGCCGGGGCAGTTCGCCTGGATGATCCGTCGCGAGGTGACGGAAAGATCGGTGCGCATCGTCGTGATCGACAGCCTCAGCGGCTATGTGGCGGCCATGCCCCAGGAACAGCAGCTGATCCTGCAGGTGCATGAACTGCTGTCCTACCTGAACCAGCAGGGCCTGGTGACCTTCCTGATCAATCCCCAGTCCGGGCTTGTCGGCAGCATGTCCACGGGGCTGCTGAACATCTCCTATGTGGCCGACGCCGTGATCCTGATCCGGTTCTTCGAGGCCGAGGGCCGGGTGCGAAAGGCAATCTCCGTCATCAAGAACCGCGGCGGCGCCCACGAGGACACCATTCGCGAACTGCGCATCGACAGCGGCGGAATCCGCATCGGAGAGCCGCTGACCAATTTCAGGGGGGTCATGACGGGGACGCCCGAATATGCCGGCGAGCCCACGCCCCTGATGGAGCCGCGGGTCGTTGAGTCCTAAAGAAGACGTCGGGCAGAACCCGATCCTTGTCTGCGCCCCCTTTGGTCGTGACGGCGAGACCATCGTCGGCCTCTTGCGGAGCGCTGGCTATGACGCCCAGGTCTTCGGCGATCTCGATAGGCTCGTCGGGGCGCTCGATCAGAGCACCGGCGCGGTCCTGGCCACTGAAGAGGGCGTGGCCGCGTCCACCGTGCTGGCCGCCGCCCTGGCCGATCAGCCGCCCTGGTCCGACGTTCCTGTGCTCATTCTGACCTCCCGGCGCCACAGCGCCCGGCTTTCCGCCGACGGCCTCTCGGGACGGCTGCTGGCCGACATCACCAACGCCATCCTGCTGGAGCGTCCCCTAGATCGGAAGAGCACACGTCTGAACTCCAGTCACGTCGTAATCTCGTATGCCGTCTTCCGCTTGAAAAAAAAAAAACCCATGACCCCTCATCTTCCCCCCCCCCTTCATCACTCACCTCCCTCTTCCTC
>CALEOQ010000385.1 GCA_937910255.1 uncultured Caulobacteraceae bacterium
TTGCGCCTCTACTCTCGCCGTCTCCACTACCTCGCGGGCGTGATGAGAACACTCTTCCGATCTTTTTTTTCTTTTTTTTTTTTTAAGGATACGGCGACCACCGAGATCTACACTCTTTCCCTACACGACGCTCTTCCGATCTCCAGGCGCCAGCAGGTCGTCAATCACCGCCGGCAGGGCGCCTTCGGGCCAGATCACCATGTCCGGGGTCACCGCCGCCGGCTGGGTGGAGAGGCGCAGATAGTCGTCGAAGATGAGGTCGAGGTTTTCCGGCCGCCACTTGTCCTTCTGGTCCACATCGGCCTGGACGATCCGCACCACGGCCGCGGAGTCCCGCGCCGCGGGAGCCGTCGCCAGGCGCCAGAACCCGCCGGCATAGAGCAGGACCAGAAGCCCGAGCGCGCTGGCCCCGACGATCCGGCGGCGTTGGGGCTCGAGCCCGGGGAGGACCGCGGGGCTGGCGGCCAGGACCAGGGTCAGCCAGGTCAGGCCATAGGCGCCGACCAGGGCCGCGGCCTGGGAAGGCGCGCCGCCGGCCCGCCAGGCTTCGCCCACCAGGTTCCAGGGAAAGCCGGTGAGGATGTTGCCGCGCAGCCATTCCACCAGGGCCAGCGCGCCTGCGAAGACCAGCACCCGCCCGGGGCCCTGCGGCGCGATCAGACGATAGAGGAGGAGGCCCGCCCCCCAGAACAGGGCCAGGCCGCCGGCCAGGAAGATGAGCGCGAAGGGCGCCATCCAGCCGTGCGCCGCGGCGTCCACCAGAAAGGCCTCGGTGACCCACCAGACGCTGAGCGCGAAATAGCCCAGCCCCGCCAGCCAGCCGCGGAAAAAGGCCGAGGCCAGGGGGCGGCGCGGGCCAGCGCCATCCCCCAGCCGCAGCAGCAGGGCCAGGCCCAGCAGGCCCGGCAAGACCCCGAAGGGCGGATGGGCCAGGGCGACGGCCAGCCCCGCACACAGGGCCAGCAGCGCCCGGGTCCAGGTCCTGGCCTCCAGGGCCAGCAGAACGCCGCCCAGCCGGTTCAGAACGGCGCTCAAGCCTCGCCCATCGCCGGGCTCGCGGCGCCGGTGGGCGCGCCGGCCGGAACGGCGGCCGGGGTCGGCCGCAGGCGCACCCGCTTCACCCGGCGGGGATCGGCGTCCATCACCTGCAGCTCGAAGCCGGCGGGATGCTCGATCAGTTCGCCGCGCTGAGGCACGCGGCCGGCCAGGGCGGTGACCAGGCCGGCCACCGTGTCGATCTCTTCTTCCAGGTCCGGCGGCGCCAGGGCCAGGCCGACGGCCGCCTCCAGCTCTTCCAGGGGCGCCCGGGCGTCGGCCTCGAAGACTCCGCCCGGCCGGGCGATGATCGACTTGGCCTGGGCCACGTCGTGCTCATCGTCGATCTCGCCGACCACCGCCTCGATCAGGTCCTCCAGGGTCACCAGACCGTCGGTGCCGCCGAACTCGTCGATGACCAGGGCCATGTGGGTGCGGGCCGCCTGCATCTGCAGCAGCAGGTCGGCGGCGCGCATGGAGGCCGGCACATAGAGGGCGTCCCGGCGGACCCGATGGAGGAAGGCCTCGTCGGCCTTGGGTCCCGAACCATTGGCCGAGAGCAGCCGGAAGACGTCCTTGACGTGAACCACGCCCACCGGATCGTCCAGGGTCTCGCGATAGATCGGCATTCGGGAATGTTCGGCGTCGATGAAGCGGTCAACCACCTCGCCGAAGGGGGTGGTGAGCTCGACGGCGATGATGTCGGCCCGTGGCGTCATCACGTCGTCCACCCGCAGGGACTGGAAGGCGACGGCCTGCCGCACCATGCGGTTTTCCGGCTCGGCCTCCGCCTCCACGGTCTCGGTGGGGGCGCCGTGGCGGCCGAAACGTTTCAGTATCGCCCGAAACCCGCCGCCCTGTCGGGGTGGGGCGGGCTCGGGCGGACTTCGATCTTCCGAACTAGTCATGGTCTCCCTGTTCGGCCGCATAGGGATCTGCAACGCCCAGGCCGGCGAGTATTCGCCGTTCCAGGCCCTCCATATCGGCGGCCTCGTCCTCGTTCATATGGTCATAGCCTACAAGATGCAGGACCCCGTGCGCCACAAGGTGCTGCAGGTGATCGGCCAGAGACTTGTTCTGCTGGTCGGCTTCGCGGGCGCAGACGCCAAAAGCCAGGGCCAGATCGCCCAGAAAACCCTCAGGATTCTGTGCGGCCGGAAACGACAGCACATTGGTCGGCCCCGCCTTGCGCCGGTATTCGGCGTTGAGGTCGGCCACCGCCTCATCGTCGGTCAGCAGGATCGCCACCAGGCCCGACGCCGAATCCGACGCCGCCGCAGCCGGCCGCTTGCCTGCGCCGTCCAGGGCGGCGAGCGCCGCGGCCCGCACCATGACCCGCTCGTCCGCCACGCCGTCGGGCCACGCCTCGCCCCCGATCCCAATTTCGACCAATCTGTTCCTTCCTCTACATCCGTTCCCCCCCCCAATTCACCCCACGTCCCCACCACCACCTGGTCTAGGGTCTTGACCCCGATCGGAAGAGCACACGTCTGAACTCCAGTCACGTCGTAATCTCGTCTGCCGTCTTCTGCGTGAAAAAAAAAAACACCAACCAC
>CALEOQ010000386.1 GCA_937910255.1 uncultured Caulobacteraceae bacterium
GTGAGTGAAGGATGGAACTGATGTTCAAGGGGGGTGGTATCGGATGTGCAAGCTGGCGTGGCTTTTTTTTTTTCAAGCAGAAGACGGCATACGAGATTACGACGTGACTGGAGTTCAGACGTGTGCTCTTCCGATCTGGCGGCGAAATCTGCATCCGGGTCCAGCATCGGGAGGCCGAGGTGCTGATCAGTATCATCGACCAGGGGCCAGGCGTCGAACCCCGGGACATTCCGCGCCTGCTGCGCCCCTTCGAGCAGGGGGAGAACGCGCTGATCCGGCGCGGCGAGGGGGCCGGCCTTGGCCTGCCGCTGGCCTTCATGCTGTGCCGGGGCATGGGCGGGGGCCTGACGCTGACGCCCCGGGTCGAAGGCGGACTCAACGCCGCGATCCGTGTGCCGGCCCCGCCGGGCTGAACGACGAACTGAGGCCCAGCCGCCGTTGCGCCGACAGGTCGGGGGGCTTAAGTGCAGGCCCATGTCCGGCATCCAGAAGACCCTCGACGACCTGGCCGAAGAGTTCGACCTCCTGGGCGACTGGGAAGAGCGCTATCGCTATGTGATCGAGCTGGGCGGCGACCTGGCGCCCCTGAGCGACGCCGAGCGATCGGAGGCCAACAAGGTTCGCGGCTGCGCCAGCCAGGTCTGGCTGGTCACCGAACCTCAGGGCGACGGGACGGTTCGCTTTCGCGGGGATTCCGACGCCCATATCGTTCGGGGCTTGATCGCCATCCTGCTGCGGCTGTTCTCCGACCGGCGACCGGCCGAAATCATCAGCTTCGACATCAAGGCCGCCTTCCAGCGGCTGGGTCTGGCCGGCGCCCTGTCGACCCAGCGCTCCAACGGCCTGGCGGCCATGGCCCAACGGATCGGCCGCGACGCTGAAGCCCTCAACGCCGCCAACAGCTAGAGGGTGTTCCCCCAGGTGGGGACCGGTTTATCGGATCAAACCGCGCTCAAGACTTGGCGTTTAGAGCTTCAGGCCGCGCGGATGCCGGAAAAGCCGGGCTCGCTCTGCACCCCGACGACCGTGTCGTAGCCCAGGATCATGTCCACATCCCGCCCATTGGAGGCGAGCGGCAGTCGCAGCCAGAGGATGGACAGGTGACTGGCGCCGCGCCAGGACAGGGAGTGGACGCCCACGCCGGCCCGGCGCTCCTCGACCACCGCCGTCAGCTCCTGGCGCCAATAGTCGGCCGCCGCGGCGTTATAGACATCGGTGAGCGCCCGGCCGGTGATCTCGCGACCATAGACGCTGTAAAGTCCCGTACCGGCCAGCCGGACCCGGAAGTCCAGCGGCTCGCGCCGGATATCGATCAGGCTGACCGTCGGCAGCAGACGCTTGAGCGCCGCCGGATCGACATCGCCGCGTGCTGGCAGACGCGCGCCCCGTCGGAGCCCAGCCCAATAGCTGTACATCTCCTCGTGAGCACGAGCGGCCGCCGCCGAAGCCCCAATTTGCGCCGCCATGTTTGGATTCCTTAACAACCCCTTGGAATCACGACGAATCACTTATCGCCCGTATGGCGAATCGAGGGCAAGGCGAAATCGGTCTGCTGCGACAAGAAACCGGTTGGCAACACAAAAACGCCCGCCTCATGCGAGGCGGGCGTTTCGGGTGACTCACGCTGCGCCCCCGAAGGGGCTCGTCTCTAGCGCTTCTTGCGCGCGGCCTGACGACCGCCCTGGCCGAGGCCCATCTGCTTGGCCAGATCCGAACGCGCCTTGGCGTAGTTCGGCGCGACCATCGGGTAGTCCTTGGGCAGACCCCATTTGGCGCGGTATTCTTCGGGGCTCATATTGTACTTGGTCCGCAGGTGCCGCTTCAGCGACTTGAACTTGCGGCCGTCCTCCAGGCAGATCAGGAAGTCCGGCGTGATCGAGCGGCGGACAGGAACCGCGGGCTCTTTCGGCGGCGCTTCAACTGCTTCCGGCGCGCTGGTGATCCCGGCCAGGGCGCGATGCACCGCCTGGATCAGGTTCGGCAGGTCAGCCGCGGCCACCGAATTGTTGCCGACATAGGCCGACACAATGTCCGCCGTCATCTCGATGACTTCTGTTTTTTCGTCCATTTGTTCTACCCAGATCGACGCTAGGGGCGCGCCACAACATCTGATTCCCAGATCAGTTGTTAGCTACTTAACTCTGGGGATGAACCGACACAAGAGCAGACCAGGGCAATATGTCTTTAACGGCGGCCGTAAGGACCTCAACACAGGCTCTAGTTGAGTCGCCTACCGTTCTGGCATAGCGCTGATTTGCACGGGAACGCTATAATGCGTGGGCTCAGCCTAGTTCCGGCCGAATTCCTTAGAAAAGGCCAGCATCGCGGCCCGCTGAGGTAGAGAGTATTCATCAATGGCCGTGTCATCGCCATCTCGGATCGCCCGCAGCAGATCAGGCGTCAGCGCCGAGGATAGCGACCAGTTCCAATACCGCAGCACGGTCTGGGCCCGATCGACCGCCAGCATGTCATAGATGAGCAGCGTGCGCTCGAGGGCCGCGTTCGGCTGGCCGTCGGGATCGGTCTCGGGGCGCCGCAGCCCCCGCCAGAGGGCGCGCAGGGCGTTGCGCGGCAGCCCCGTGGCCTTGCACAGGATGGCCAGGGCCTCCCCGCCAGGATCGGTGAAGAGCTTGGCCCCGGTCATGGGCTTGAGGCCCGACAGGTAGGAGATCTCCTCGGCCACCTCGCGGCTCATGCCGTGCTGGGCGGCCGACACCGCCGCCTCCAGGCTGGCGAAGGGGCTCTTCTCGATGGCGGCGCGATTGCGCTGGCGGCGCTCGATGAACTGCAGGGCCTTGCGCGACATGGGGTCCTGCCAGCCCTCCTCCGCGGCGATCGGGAAGATGTCGCCCGCCGCATCCTGCAGGATTTCCCGGGAGACGGCGAAGCGCTGCAGGATGGTGCGGCGCGCCTCGTGATCGGCCCACCAGAACAGCACATAGGCCTGGGCCGGCCGCAGCTCGGGCCGGCGCAGCAGGGCCGGCGCCAGGTGCGGCGCATCGCGACTGATAGCCACCAGCGCTTCCAGGCTGGCATGGCCAAGGCGGGCCTCGCGGTTGGTCAGCAGGGCGTCGATCACCGGCATTTCGCCCGAGGCGACGAGGGCTTCCACCACCACCTCGCTCAGCGCCTTGCGCCCGGCGATCATCAGCCGGTGCTCGGAGCCGGCCATGCGCGTGCAGTCGAGCAGTTCGGCGTCCGACAGACTTTCGCAGTCGGTGAGCAGCGGGCGGGCCACCTCGACCTCGTCACGCAACAGGAGGCGGACGAGCTGGGCCGGAACCTCCGAAAGCCCCGCCAGCCGGCGCGACACCCGGGCGCGCTCCTCTGGCGAGGCGTCCCGCAGCATCTCGATCAGCAGGTCGGCGGTGACCGAGCGTTCGAAGGCGTTGACCCGGCTGGACGGCAGGCAGACCACGTCGGCCAGCCGCCGCAGAAGCGCGCCGCGGGCGCGGAACTGCGGCGGCGGCGGCGAGTCGTCAGGCAAGGGCGCGCTCTGGTCCATCAGGAGGCGCAGTCCACCACAGGGGCGTTAACCATGGGTTCCCGCCGCCCCCGATGGCTCAGGAAAATTCGGGCGGCGTCCAGTTCGGCCAGATGTCGGGCAGACCATCGGAGACCTTGTCCGGGAAGGCGGGCGGCCGCTTCTGGAGGAAGGACTCGACCCCTTCCTTGGAATCGGCCGAGGCGCCCCTCGACTGGATGCCACGGCTGTCGGCCCGGTGGGCGATCATCGGATGCTCGGCGCCGGCCATCCGCCACATGAGCTGGCGGGTCAGGGCCACCGACACCGGGGCGGCGTTGTCGACGATCTCCCGGGCCAGGGCGCGGGCGGCGGGCAACAGGTCCTCCGGCGCATGCAGCGAGCGGACCAGGCCTCGATCCAGCGCCTCCTGGGCGGCGAAGACGCGGCCGGAATAGCACCACTCCAGCGCCGTCTGCATGCCCACCAGCCGCGGCAGGAACCAGGAGGAGCAGGCCTCTGGCGTAATGCCCCGACGGGCGAAGACGAAGCCGAACCGGGCCTCGGTCGAGGCCAGGCGGATATCCATGGGCAGCTGCATGGTCGCGCCCACGCCGACGGCCGCGCCATTCACCGCCGCGATCACCGGCTTGAGGCTCTCATAGATGCGCAAGGAGACCAGGCCGCCGCCGTCGCGATAGACGCCCTGCTCCGTCCGCTGGCCCAGGGGATCGGCGTCGCGCCGGTCGAAATCGAAGGTTGATCCGCCGCCGGCCAGATCGGCCCCGGCGCAGAAGCCCCGCCCCGCGCCCGTGACGATCACGGCGCGCACATCGTCGGTCGCATCGGTCAGGTCGAAGGCCGCGATCAGCTCGCGGTTCATCAGCGGATTGAAGGCGTTGAGCTTTTCGGGCCGGTTCAGGGTCAGAAGGGCGATCCCGTCCTCCAGCTCGAGCTTCAGGGTCTCGAATTCGGCGAGGCTCTTGGCGGCCATGACGTCTCCCTTTCGCATTGTCGGATTTGGCCCATCGGAGCCGCTTGACGGACGGGAGGTCAAGCACCCCATCATCGCTGAACAGTAATCATTTATCAGCGCGCCGACGGCCCCGACGAAGAGGGCTGCGGCCCGGAGGAAACACAGGCCCATGCATCCGTCGCATCACGCGAAGTCCCACCCCGAGCGCGCCGCCTACATCATGGCCAGCTCCGGCGAGACCGTCACCTACGGCCAGCTGGAGGCCCGCTCCAACCAGGGCGCGCACCTGTTCCGCGAGCTGGGCCTGAAGGCCGGGGACGTGATCGCCATCCTGATGGAGAACCATCCCAGGTTCTTCGAGGTGGCCTGGGCCGCCCAACGCGCCGGCCTCTATTACGCCTGCATCTCGTCCAAGCTGACGGCCGGCGAGATCGAGTACATCATGGGCGACTGCGCCGCTCAGGTGCTGATCACCTCGGCCGGCGTGGGTCCGGTGGTCGATGAGCTGCCGGCCCTGCTGCCGGGCGTGAAGCTCTACATGGTCGGCGAGGCGCGCGGGCGTTATCAGAGCTTCGAGGCGGCCCGATCTGGCATGCCCCAGACGCCGATCGCCGACGAGACCGCCGGCGCCGACATGCTCTATTCCTCAGGCACCACCGGCCGGCCCAAGGGGATCAAGCCGCCGCTGACCGGCGGGCCGATCGACGCCCCCAACGCGCTGTCCATGATGGCCGAGCACATGTTCGGCTTCCCGCCCGACGGGACCTATCTGTCGCCCGCGCCCCTCTATCACGCCGCCCCCCTGCGCTGGTGCATGGGCTATCAGCGCCTGGGCGGCACGGTGGTGGTGATGGAGAAATTCGATCCCGAGCACGCCCTGCAGCTGATCGAAAAATACCGCATCAACTGCGGCCAGTTCGTGCCCACCCACTTCGTCCGGATGCTGAAACTGCCGCCGGAGGTCCGCACCCGCTACGACCTGTCCTCGATGACGTCGGCCGTCCACGCCGCCGCCCCCTGCCCCATCCCGGTCAAGGAGCAGATGATGGAGTGGTGGGGGCCGATCATCCACGAATACTACGCCGGCAGCGAGGGCAACGGCTTCTGCCATATCGGCCCGCACGACTGGCTGGCCCACAAGGGCTCGGTGGGCAAGGGCACGACGGCCGAGGTGAAGATCTGCGGCGACGACGGCGAGCCGCTGCCGCCGCGCAGCGAGGGCGTCGTCTATTTCGCCGGCGGCACGCCGCTCAGCTATCACAATGCGCCCGATAAGGTGGCCGAGAACACCAACCGGCACGGCTGGACGACGCTGGGCGATGTGGGCTGGCTGGACGAGGACGGCTTCCTCTACCTGACCGACCGCAAGAGCTTCATGATCATTTCCGGTGGGGTGAACATCTATCCCCAGGAGCTGGAGAACCTGCTGATCACCCATCCCAAGGTGGCCGACGCCGCCGTGGTGGGCGCCCCGGACGAGGAGATGGGCGAGAAGGTCGTGGCGGTCATCCAGCCCATGGACTGGGGCGAGGCGGGTGATGACCTGCGGGCCGAGCTGATGGCCTTCTGCCGGGCCAATCTCAGCCATGTGAAATCCCCGCGCATGCTGGACTTCATGGCCGAACTGCCCCGCCACCCCACCGGCAAGCTCTATAAGCGGCTGATCCGCGACGCCTATTGGGGCAAGGAAGGCTCCAAGATCGTCTGATCCCGAGGCAGGGCGCGCACGCAGCGCCCTTGCCCGCGCCGCCCCAGGTGATAGACCCGAACACCTGTTTCAAACCTTTAGGGAGCAAGCGATGAATCCGGTGGAATTCAAGGATCTGCCCGGCCTGATCGGCCAGGAAGTCGGCGTGTCGGACTGGGTCGAGATCACCCAGGAGCGGGTGAACCAGTTCGCCGAAGCCACCGGCGACCACCAGTGGATCCACGTGGACGTGGAGCGCGCCACCAAGGAAATGGGCGGCCCGATCGCCCACGGCTATCTGACCCTGTCGCTGATCCCGTTCCTGGGCGCCGGCATGCTGCCGATCAAGGGCGTGGCCCGCGGCATCAACTACGGCTCCGACAAGGTGCGTTTCATCAACATGGTCCGGGTCGGCAAGCGCGTGCGTATGCGCCAGAAGCTGATCGGCGCCGAGCCCAAGGCCGGCGGCATGCAGATCCGCAACGAATGCACCATCGAGATTGAAGGCGAGTCCAAGCCCGCCTGCGTCGCCGAGACCATCTCGGTCGTCTACGGCGCCTGAATTCAGCGATTTAGCCTGCGAAAGGCCCGCGTTTTCGACGCGGGCCTTTTTCATGGCCCTCAGGTGGGCCTCAGTAGTCGGGCGAAACCGCCTCTAGAGCCGAGGCCGCCTTGGCGCCGCCGACGCTGGAATCCCCCTGGGCGACCGTGATCTCGGCCAGAGGATTGTCCATCAAGGACAGGGTCTCGCGGATGTAGCGGGCATGGGTGACGATGCCGATCTCCAGCCGCTCGCTGTTCAGCTCCACCTGCTGGGTCAGGAGGCCGGCGATGAACTGAACCTCCTGCGACTCCCCGCCGCCCGGCCTGCGCCGCACGCCTTCAGCCATGAACACCGGGCCGCCGGAATTGCCCGGGAAGACGGTGAAGTCGAGCAGGAAGGTCGGGAAGGCTGCGGCTGGCGCCAGGGGGAAGGAGGCGACCCGCCCCGAGCGCAGGATCGGGAAGCCGGCCGGATTGGCCGACAAGCCCCGGGGGAAGCCCAGGGCCATCATCTGGTCGCCCGCGCCCACGGCGTAGCTGGCGAACGTGTCGTCCCCGGCCAACCAGTCGGTGGGGATGGCCGCCTTGGCGAATTCCGGCGGGGCGGTGATGGAGATGGCCGCCACATCGCGGCTGGGATGCTGCGTCCAGCGGGGATTGCCGTCGGCGTCGCGAATATCGACCTTCTGGGGCGCATAGCTCCAGGAGCCGTCGGCGTTGGCGATGCGATACCCGATGCGGGCCTGAACCCCGGGCATCCGCTGCAGCACGTGATTGGCGGTCACCAGCACCGTGCGCGGTTGACCATCCAGGGTCGGCGCATTGATGAGGAACCCGGTGCCGACCGTACGCGTTCCATCCCCCAGCGGCTGCTCGATCTGAACCGTGGCGTGGATCAGCTCGACAGCAAGATCCGCGATCATGACGCCCCTCGACTGTTTGCACACGACGACGGGCCAAGTGAATCAGACCTGCCGCACTGCGGCAAGACGCGAGGGCGTGAGCGTCCGCGCCCTATTGCCGCGCGCCCTATTCTATAGCGAAAAGTCCGCTCGACGTCTGCCTGAGGCGCTGCGGCTAAGGCATGGCTTGAGACGCGCCCCGGTTCGTCGCATCTAGCAGACATGACCCAGCGCCCCACGCCCCCCGTCGCCCCGAAGCATCCGCAGACCCTTGAGCAGCTCGGCCGCCGCCGCACCGACGACTATGCCTGGATGAAGGATGAGGCCTGGCAGAAGGTCCTGCGCGACCCCGCCGCCCTGCGCGCCGACATCGCCGATCATCTGAAGGCCGAGAACGCCTATACCGAGGCCATGCTGGCCGGCACCAAGGATCTGCAGGCCGCCCTGTTCGCCGAGATGAAGGGGCGGATCAAGGAGGACGATTCCAGCGTGCCGGCCCCCGACGGCCCCTGGGACTACTATGTTCGCTACCAGGAAGGCGCCCAGCATCCGATCCGCGCCCGTCGCCCCCGGGGGGCTGAGATCGGCGAGGAGATCCTGCTGGACGAAGAGGCCCTGGCCCAGGGCAAGGCCTACTTCCAGGTGGGCGGCGCCGGCCACAGCCCCGACCACAAGCTCTATGCCTGGGCCGCCGACGCGCAGGGCTCGGAATACTACACGATCCGCATCCGCGACCTGGTGACCGGCGAGGACCTGCCCCACGCCATCGAGAGCGCCTATGGCGACTTCACCTTCTCGCCGGATTCGGCCTGGCTGTTCTGGATCTGGCGCGACGAGAACGCCCGGCCGGCCAAGGTCTTCCGCCGCCCCGTCCGCGGCGGCGAGGATGTGCTGGTCTATGAGGAAAAGGACGAGGGCATGTTCCTCGGCGTCGGGACCACCTCCGACGACGCCTATGTGGCGATCCATGTGGGCGACCAGGAGACCACCGAGATCTGGATCATACCGGCGGCCGAGCCCACCGCCGATCCCGCCTGCGTCCAGCCCCGGGAGACCGGCGTCCGCTACGAGCTCGACCACTGGACCGATCGCTGGGTGATCCGCACCAACGCCGACGGGGCGGTGGACTTCAAGCTGTGCGTCTCCACCGAGCCCCTGCCCGCCCGTTCCACCTGGCGCGACTTCGTCCCGCACCTGGCCGGCCGCTACATCACCGGCTTCGCCGCCTATGCGGGCCATCTCGTGCGGATGGAGCGGGTCAATGCGCTCGACCAGATGGCGGTGATGACGAGGGACGGCGACGAGCACGTGGTCGCCTTCGACGAGGCCGCCTACGCCCTGCACCTGGAGGGCGGGCTGGAGTACGACACGACCCTGACCCGCTTCGTCTATCAGTCGCCGACCACGCCGCGGCAGTGGTTCGACTACGACATGGCGAGCCGCACGCGCACCTGGCGCAAGACCCAGGAAATCCCCTCAGGCCACGATCCGGACGCCTATGTGGCCCACAGGCTCTATGCCCGCGCCGCCGATGGGGAAGAGGTGCCGATCACGCTGCTGATGCGCCGCGACACCCCCCTCGATGGGAGCGCGCCGCTCATGCTCTATGGCTACGGCTCCTATGGCCACGCCATGGAGCCCAGCTTCTCGATCCGCAACCTGTCGCTGGTGGACCGGGGCTGGATCTGGGCCACGGCCCATATTCGCGGCGGCTCGGACAAGGGCTGGGGCTGGTTCATGGACGGCCGCAAGGCCAAGAAGACCAACACCTTCACCGACTTCATCGCCTGCGCCGAACACCTGGTGGCGGAGAACTACGCGACGAAGGGGAAAATCGCGGCCTATGGCGGCTCGGCCGGCGGCATGCTGATGGGGGCGGTGGCCAATATGCGCCCCGACCTCTGGGGGGCGATCATCGCGGCTGTGCCCTTCGTCGATGTGCTCAACACCATGAGCGACGCCAGCCTGCCGCTGACCCCGCCGGAATGGCCCGAATGGGGCAATCCCCTGACCGACGCCGAGGCCTATGACGCCATCGCCGCCTACAGCCCCTATGATCAGGTGGGCGCCAAGCCCTATCCGCCGATCCTGGCCACCGGCGGGCTCTCCGATCCGCGGGTGACCTATTGGGAGCCGGCCAAGTGGGTGGCGCGCCTGCGCGAGCACACCACCGGCGACGCGCCCATCCTGCTGAAGATCAATATGGAGGCCGGCCACGGCGGCGCGTCCGGGCGCTTCGACTTCCTGAAGGAGATCGCGCTCGACTACGCCTTCGCCGTCTGGGCCATCGACAAGGACTGGACCAAATGATCGTGCGCCCGGCTGAAGCCTCCGACATGGCCGCCCTGGCCGAGATCTATGGCCACCACGTCCTGCACGGCTTCGGCACCTTCGAGGAGGTCCCGCCCTCTGGCGACGAGTTGAACCAGCGCCGCGAGGCCATCGTCGCCCGCGGCCTGCCCTACCTGCTGGCGGAAGATCAGGGGAAGGCGCTCGGCTTCGCCTATGCCGGACCCTTCCGCCTGCGGGCGGCCTATCGCTACACGGTGGAGGACAGCGTCTATGTGGCGCCGGACGCTCAGGGGCGCGGGGTCGGCCGTGCGGTGCTGTCGGGGGTCATCGCGGCCTGCGAGGCCATCGGCATCCGCCAGATGGTGGCCGTCATCGGCGATAGCGGCAACGCCGGCTCCATCGGCCTGCATACGGCGCTGGGCTTCACCCACCGGGGATCTGGCCTGGGCCTCGGCTACAAGCACGGCCGCTGGGTGGACATCGTCTGGATGCAGAAGGCGCTGAACGGCGGAACGAGCCGCGACCCTGACGCGCCGGGACTGGCGCTCAGCGGGGTCTAATCGGCCGCAGAGGCTTCAAAAGACGCCTCGTCCCTCTCGATCCAAGCGTCGGCGGAGGATGTGCAACCCCACGGCCGCAGCAATGAGCGCCAACGGCGCCAGGAAGCCGAAGAGCGCGAAACGCCAATCAAACCGGTCTGGGCCAATGAGCGCGAGCAGAGTCACGATGGTGAGGAGGGGAAGCCAGCGGCGTAAAACCATCATCAGATCCCGCTGCTCAGTTCTTCTGACCGCCACACCCAGCTAGGCAGAAACAATCTATACGGCCGCGCCGTCGAAGGCGATGCCCAGGAACCGCGCCAAGGTCGGGGTCTGGTCGTCCTGGCGCCAGACCAGGCCAGTCTCCAGCGACGGCGCCTCGCCGGCCAGCTCCACATAGCGCACCCCGGTCCGCGCCAGATTGCGCAGGGAGGCTGGCGCCAGGGCCACCCCCATCTCGGCCGAAACGAGGCTGATGATGGTCTGCATCTGGATGGCTTCCTGCGCGATGCTGGCCGCGCCGCCATGGGCGGTAAAGTAGTCCGTCACCAGGTCGTGGAAGGCCGGCGCGGCGCGGCGCGGAAACAGGATCAGCGGCGACTGGACGATCAGTTCCGGATCGAGCTTCCCCGCCCTCAGAGGCAGGCGACCCTCGATCAGCCACGCTTCCGGCACGGCGGCCACCAGGGGTTCGACCAGCAGCCGGTGATAGGCGAGACCCGTAGGCAGGGCGCCGCTGGGAGCGATGACGACGCCGGCATGGCCTTGCCCCTCCAGCAGGGCTGCGATCTGCACCTCACTGGTCGCCTCGCGCAGGGCGATCTCTACGTCGGGATAGAGGGCGGCGTAGCGCCGGACCAGGGCCGGCAGGACGCTGTAGTCGGCGGTGCTGACAAAGGAGAGCTCCAGGCGGCCGGCCTCCCCGTCCCGCAGCCGCCGGGCGATGTCGGGCAAGGCGGCCAGTTCGGCCAGGGCCGCGCGGACATGGACCAGAAGCTGCGCCCCAAACGGCGTCAGGGCGACGCTGCGCTTGGTGCGGGCGAACAGGGCCGCGCCCAGCTCCCGCTCCAGGGCCTGGATCGACTGGCTGAGCGGCGGCTGGGTCATGTTCAGCCGTGCGGCCGCCCGACCGAAATGCAGGGTCTCGGCCACGGCTTCGAAGTGTCGGAGCTGACGGACATCCATCTCTCATATCTACAGCGACCTAAAAGCGGGGGAAAAGTATATTTCCGCCTCCGGCTCCCAAGCGCTATCGAGGCGTGACGCAAGAAGGACGCCGCCCATGCCCGCCTATCGCTCCCGCACCTCGACCCACGGCCGCAACATGGCCGGCGCCCGCGGCCTGTGGCGCGCCACCGGCATGAAGGACGGCGATTTCGGCAAGCCGATCATTGCGGTGGTCAACTCCTTCACCCAGTTCGTGCCGGGCCATGTTCACCTGAAGGACCTGGGCCAGCTGGTCGCCCGCGAGATCGAGCGGGCCGGCGGCGTGGCCAAGGAGTTCAACACCATCGCGGTGGATGACGGCATCGCCATGGGCCATGACGGCATGCTCTACAGCCTGCCGTCCCGCGAGCTGATCGCCGACAGCGTCGAATACATGGCCAACGCCCACTGCGTGGACGCGCTGGTCTGCATCTCCAATTGCGACAAGATCACGCCGGGCATGTTGATGGCGTCGCTTCGCCTGAACATCCCCACCGTCTTCGTCTCCGGCGGGCCGATGGAGGCCGGCAAGGTCGTCCTGGGCGGCAAGGAAGTGGCGCTGGATCTGGTGGACGCCATGGTGGCGGCGGCCGACGAGTCGGTCAGCGACGAGGATGTGGCCACCATCGAGCGCTCGGCCTGCCCCACCTGCGGCTCCTGCTCGGGCATGTTTACCGCCAATTCCATGAACTGTCTGACCGAGGCGCTGGGCCTGTCCCTGCCCGGCAACGGCTCGACGCTGGCCACCCATGCTGATCGCGAGCGCCTGTTCCTGGAGGCCGGCCACCTGATCGTCGACATCACCCGGCGCCATTACGAACAGGATGACGACAGCGTCCTGCCGCGCAATGTGGCCAGCTTCCGGGCCTTCGAGAACGCCATGAGCCTGGACATCGCCATGGGCGGCTCGACCAATACGGTGCTGCACCTGCTGGCCGCGGCCCACGAGGCCGAGGTGGACTTCACCATGACGGACATCGACCGCCTGTCGCGCAAGGTGCCGTGCCTGTCCAAGGTGGCGCCGGCCAAGGCCGATGTGCATATGGAGGACGTCCACCGGGCTGGCGGCGTCATGGCCATCCTCGGCCAGCTGGAACGCGGCGGCCTGCTGCACACCGACCTGCCGACCATCCATTCCAAGACCATGGGCGAGGCCCTGGAGCGCTGGGACATCAGCCGCACCGAGAGCGAGGCGGTCCAGACCTTCTTCAAGGCCGCGCCGGGCGGGGTGCCCACCCAGGTGGCCTTCAGCCAGAGCAGCCGCTGGAAAGAACTCGACCTGGACCGCAAGGACGGGGTGATCCGCAGCGTCGAGCACGCCTTCTCCCAGGACGGCGGCCTGGCCGTGCTGAGCGGAAATCTGGCGCTGGACGGCTGCATCGTGAAGACCGCCGGCGTCGACGACAGCATCCTGGTGTTTTCGGGCCCGGCCCGGGTGTTCGAGAGCCAGGATGACGCGGTCAGCGCCATCCTGACCGGCAAGATCGTGGCCGGCGACGTGGTGGTCATCCGCTATGAAGGCCCCCGCGGCGGGCCGGGCATGCAGGAGATGCTGTATCCCACC
This sequence comes from uncultured Caulobacteraceae bacterium, assembly GCA_937910255.1. GTDB lineage: Bacteria > Pseudomonadota > Alphaproteobacteria > Caulobacterales > Caulobacteraceae > Phenylobacterium. The sequence continues at coordinate 13,173 of CALEOQ010000386.1, forward strand.
AGCTATCTGAAATCGAAGGGCCTGGGGAAGGCCTGCGCCCTGATCACCGACGGCCGCTTCTCGGGCGGCACTTCGGGGCTGTCCATCGGCCACGTCTCCCCCGAAGCGGCCGAGGGCGGGCCGATCGGGCTGGTGGAGAATGGCGACCGGATCGAGATCGACACCGCCAGCCGCACCATACGCCTGGCGCTGGCCGACGCCCGCCTGGCCGGCCGCCCCCCGCCCATGGAGGCCCGGCGGGGCGACGCCCGCGCCC
>CALEOQ010000387.1 GCA_937910255.1 uncultured Caulobacteraceae bacterium
GTATATGATAGGTATCGCATCGGTCTGTGATCTGCACGATACAGGTGTCTACGGGTCTAAGTGTTGCTCTGGTGGTTGTGTTTTTTTTTTCAAGCAGAAGCCGGCATACGAGATTACGACGTGACTGGAGTTCAGACGTGTGCTCTTCCGATCTGACCTGCGCCATGCCGCTCAGCACGGGCGTCAGGCTGGCGGCGGCCAGCCGGGGTCCGGTTCCAGGCGTGAAGCCGTCCAGGACGAGGATGGTGGCGGGGCGGGCGCCCAGGGCGGCCCGCAGGGCCTCGCCCTCGGCCAGGCGGGCGACGAAGAAGGTGCGCGCTCCTTCGGCCCAGAGACGTTGCGCGAGCGCCCCTGCGCCCAGGCCATAGCCGTCGGCCTTGACCACGGGCGCGGTCTCCGCCCCAGCGGATTCCGTGGCGATCGCATGGAAGTTATGGGCCAGAGCGTCGAGATCGACAGTCAGCCGGGCGCGGGAGGACGGAGCCATTTCACCCCCATGAACCCCTGACGCCCTGGGCGCAAGATCAGGGCCTTCAGTGGGGATCGTAGCGTCCGTCGCGGGCCAGATTGCCGAACTTGGTGAGGTCTTCGTTGAACGACAGTTTCACCGTGCCGATGGGGCCGTGGCGCTGCTTGCCGATGACGATCTCGGCCAGGCCTTTGACCGTATCCATCTGCTCCTGCCACTTGAAGTGCTCTTCGGTGCCTTCCCGGGGTTCGGTGCGGCTGAGGTAGTAGCTCTCGCGATAGATGAACATGACCATGTCGGCGTCCTGCTCGATGGAGCCGGATTCGCGGAGGTCGGAGAGCTGCGGCCGCTTGTCCTCGCGATTCTCCACCTGGCGCGACAGCTGGGACAGGGCGATCACCGGCACCGACAGCTCCTTGGCCAGGGCCTTGAGACCCTGGGTGATGGCGCTGACCTCCTGCACGCGATTGTCGCTGGAGCCCGCGCCGATGGTCACCAGCTGCAGATAGTCGACCATGATCAGGTCCAGGCCTGAGGTGCGCTTCAGGCGTCGGGCGCGGGCGGTGAGCTTGGCCAGGCTGAGACCGCCGGTGGCGTCGATATAGAGCGGCGCCTCCTGGATCTCGAGGGCCGCGTCACGGATGCGGCCGAACTCCATGGCGTCGATCTCGCCCTTGCGCAGCCGGTCGCCGGACACGCCGGAGGCCTCGGCCAGCAGGCGCATGGCTAGCTGCTCGGCCGACATTTCCAGGGAGAAGAAGGCCACGACGCCGCCGCTGACCGTCTTGCGGGTGCCGTCTGGCCGGGGCTCCCAGGCATAGTTGCGGGCCACGTCGAAGGCGATGTTACAGGCCAGCGACGTCTTCCCCATGGAGGGACGGGCGGCCAGGATCACCAGGTCGGAGGGGTGCATACCGCCGATCTTCTGGTCGAGATCGATCAGACCGGTGGACAGACCCGCCAAGCCGCCGTCGCGGGCGTGGGCCTCGGCGGCCATGGCCACGGCCCCGTGCAGGGCGTCGGCGAAGGAGACGAAGCCCGAGCTCACCCCGCCGGTCTCGGCCAGGGCGTAGAGCTGCTGTTCGGCGGTCTCGATCTGGTCGCGGGCCGAGGTTTCGCCGTCCGCGGTCTGGGCGCCGGCGGCGATCTCCTGGCCAATGCGGATCAGGTCCCGGCGCAGGGCCAGGTCATAGACGGCCCGCGCATAGTCGGGCGCATGGGTCGAGGGCGGCGCCCGGTCCACCAGGTCGGCCATGTAGCGCAGGCCGCCCAGCTCCTCGAAGGCCGGATCGCGGGCGAACTGCTCGGCGATCAGGATGGGTTCGGCCAGCTGGCCCTTGCGGATCGAGGTCTCGATGGCGGCGAACAGGCGGCCATGGAAGGGCTCGAAGAAGTGCCGCGCCTGCAGATGGTCGCCCAGCCGCTCGAAGACGGCGTTGTCATAGAGCAACGCGCCCAGCAGAGCCTGTTCGGCCTCGATATTGGCCGGCGCGTGGGTGGGGGTAGGGGTGTCGTCCTGCGGCATGCGCAGGTCGAGAGCCGGAACGATCGCCATGCCTTGCTGATAGCTTAAGGCGCGCCCGACGGCCCCGACGAAACGTCGCGGTGCACAGGAAAACCGGTCCTGTGGACAAGCTGGATGGCGCCCCACGAAAAAGGGGGCGGACCTGCGCCCGCCCCCTTCGTTCCGTGTCGTTCGGTCAGCCTACCAGCGCACGCTCATGCGGCCGTAGACGAACCGGCCGTTGAAGCCGAACGGCGAGAAGGACGAGAACGGTCCCGCGCCGGTGGTGTTCAGGTTCGGCGGAACCTGGCGGGGATAGACGTCGAACAGGTTGTCCGCGCCCAGCGCCAGGGTGACGCCCATCGGGAAGGTCCGGCGGGCCTCGAAATCGACAATGCCGCGATTGCCGGTCTCGCTGTCGGCGCTGCCGTCGGCCAGGGTGCCCGGCGACAGGACCGAGCCATAGAAGGTGGTGCGCAGGGTTGCGCCCCAGGCGTCGCGGTTCCAGTCGCCCTGCAGGGTGAGCTTCTGCTTGGGCGTGCCTTCCTCAAACCGCAGCACGGCCTGGCGGCCGAACAGGCTGGTCGGGGTCGGCAGGATCGAGCTGCTGGTGGTCGGGGTCTTGGTGACCTCGAACTCGTTGATGTTGCCAGCCGCCGTCAGGTCGAAGGTCCCGGCCTGCGGATCGACGATCCGGTAGCGGGCGACCACGTCGACGCCATTGGTCTCGGTGTCCACGCCATTGATGAAGAAGCGGGCGGCCGTAGCCCCGAACGGGGCCAGCAGGTCGGCGATGACCCGGGCGTTGGTGCCGGGCGCCGCCGTGGCCGAGCCTTGGAAGGTCTCGCTGAGGACGATGCGGTCCTCGACCTCGATGCGATAGGCGTCGACGGTCAGCTCGAAGGCGCCCTGGCGATAGACCAGGCCCAGGGAGTAGTTGCGCGAGGTTTCCGGATCGAGGTCCTGGCCGCCCAGGGCCTGGCCGATCGGGCTCACCGACGGATAGGTGCCGGTCTCGAAGGGCACGCCGTTGATGTAGAGGATCGAGGTGGCCGTGTAGTACTGCTGCTGCAGGCTCGGCGCGCGGAAGCCCGTCGAGGCCGCCCCGCGAAGGGCGAAGGCCGGGGTAAAGTCGTAGCGCGCCGAGATCTTGCCCGAGGTGTTCGAACCGAAGTCCGAATAGTCCTCGTAGCGCAGGGCGCCCGACGCCGTGAACTTCTCGGTCAGCTGGCCTTCAAGATCGACATAGACGCCGACGGCGTCGCGATCGACATCCACCTCATTGCTCGGGGTGAAGCCGGTGAAGCCGCGCGAGCCGAACGAGACATTGGTGATCGGGCCGCGGCTGTAGGAGGCCGGCTCGCCCTGGTTGATCTCGAAGGTCTCGGTGCGGGCCTGTACGCCAAAGGCCACGTTCAGCGGTCCGGCTAGGCCGACATCGACGCCGCGGCTGAAGTCGGCCGAGACCACGGTCTGGCTGTATTCCAGGCCGCCGGCCTCGAACGAGGTCGGGGAGGCCGCGCCGAAGGACGGGTTGATGGTGTCGCGGACGCCGAAATTGATGTCGTTCTTGCCGTAGACGACATTGAAGTCGGCGTTGAAGCCGGCGATCTCGCCGCGCAGGCCCACGGCCGCACTCAGGTCGCTTGTGTCGGTGGCGAGCTTGGGCAGGTAGCCGTTGGGATAGACCGACGGCACGTTCTGGTTGGCATCGGTCGGGGTGCGGAAGGTGGCGGCGCTGGAGGCGTCGCGCTCCTGCACGCCGAACCAGCCATAGGCTTCCCAGACATCGCCCAGGGGCTTGCCGGCGTTGGCGTAGAAGGAGATGTCTTCCACATCGGCGTCGCCGAAGCGCGAGGTGATGCGGTTGGGGGTCACGCGACGGTCGATGTCGCTGCGGTTGGTGTTTTCCCGGTCGCGATATTCCGCCGACAAGGTGAGGAAGCCGTCCGCGCCCAGGGGCAGGCCCTGCCAGCCGGACACCGTGGTGGTGGCGCCGTCGGAGATGTCCTCGTCGCGGCCGTAGAAGCCATCGAACTGGGTCTCGTACTGGCCGTAGGTCACTGACAGCGCGCCGCCGCTGGCGGCTTCGCGCAGGCGCAGATTGACCACGCCGGCGATGGCGTCGGAGCCGTACTGGGCCGCCGCGCCGTCCCGTAGGACTTCGATGCGCTCCAGCGCGGTGGAGGGGATGGCGTTCAGGTCGACGGCGGCTGAGCCGCGGCCCACCGAGCCGTTGGTGTTGAGCAGGGCGCTCACATGACGGCGCGTGCCGTTGACCAGCACCAGGGTCTGGTCAGGGCCCTGGCCGCGCAGGGTGGCCGGGCGAACGGCGTCGGTGCCGTCGGTGTTGGACGGCCGCGGGAAGCTGATGGACGGCACGGTGCTGGCCAGGGCCGAGGCCAGTTCGGTGACGCCGCGCTGCTGCAGGCTCTGGCTGGTGACGACGTCGACCGGCGCCAGGGTGTCCAGGCGGCTGCGGCCGGTGGTGCGGGTGCCGGTGACCACGATCTCCTGGACCTCGGCGGCCGAGGCGCTCGTCGTGGCGGTCTGGGCGAAGGCGGCGGTGGAGGTCAGGCTGGCGGCCGACGCCGCGGCGAGAAGGAGCGTACGATACTGCATGTTGTCCCCATTGTTTTTGGGGTGCGGCGGTCCCGCCCCCAGGTCCTTGGCGGCCCTTGGGGCTTTAGCTAGTGCGCTTCCCTCGCCAAATGAATGACATATTTACAACACGCGACCGCCGTCTTGCGGCCAACGAAAAACGGCCCGGAGCGTGAGCTCCGAGCCGTTGATCATGCAGCGTATTTCGCAGATCAGGATTCGACGTAATCGCCTTCGATCTGACCCGCGCCACCTTCCAGCAGATCGGCGGCGGCTTCTTCGGCGGCCGCGCGCTCTTCCTCGAACTGAGAGGTGATGATGTTCTCGCCGCGGGCCTGACGATCAGCTTCGTCCTGGCTACGGGCGATGTTCATGGTCACCGTCACGACGACTTCGGCGTGCAGGCGGACCTTCACCTCGTGCATGCCCAGCGTCTTGATCGGCTTGTCGAGCACGACCATGGCGCGTTCGATCTTGCCGCCCTCGGCGTTGACGGCGTCAGCCACGTCACGGCCGGAGACCGAACCGTAGAGCTGACCGCTTTCACCGGCCTGGCGGATAAGCACATAGATCTTGCCGTCCAGACCTTCGCCCGACTTGGCCGCGTCGGCGCGAGCCTCGGCGTTGCGAGCTTCGATCTGGGCGCGCTGGGCCTCGAACACCTTCATATTGGCGGTCGTGGCGCGCAGGGCCTTCTGGCGGGGCAGGAGGAAGTTACGGGCGTAACCGTCCTTGACGGTGACGACTTCGCCGAGGCCGCCACGGCCTTCGACGCGTTCAAGCAGAATGACCTTCATGATCCTGGTCCCTTACTTCACGACGTAGGGAAGAAGGGCGAGGAAGCGGGCGCGCTTGATGGCGCGGGCCAGTTCACGCTGCTTCTTGGCCGACACGGCGGTGATCCGCGACGGCACGATCTTGCCACGTTCGGACACGTAGCGCTGAAGCAGCTTCACATCCTTGTAGTCGATCTTCGGCGCGCCGGCGCCCGAGAACGGGCAAACCTTGCGGCGACGGAAGAAGGGGCGGCGGGGCGCGGCGGCGGCGGCGGCCGGCGCGGAGTCGGTGTTGTTCGTATCAGTCATGATTCCAGATCCTCCCCTTAGGCGTCGTCGCGGCGCGGTTCGTCACGGCGGCCTTCGCCGTCGCGACGGGGACCGTCTTCACGGCGGGGCTCACGATCGCGGTCGCGACGGGCCAGAACCGGAGACAGCTCCAGGTCCAGTTCTTCGACGCGGACGGTCATGTAGCGCAGGACGTCTTCGTTGAGGGAGAGCTGGCGCTCCATCTCCTTGACGGCCTCGGGCTTCGCATCGATGGCCAGCAGGGAATAGTGACCCTTGCGGTTCTTCTTGATGCGGTAGGTGAGGTTGCGGAGGCCCCAGTACTCGATCTTGGCCACGGCTCCGCCGGTTTCCTCGATCATCGCCTTGAGCTGGTCGTTCAGGGCTTCGGCCTGTTGCGGCGAGATGTCCTGCCGCGAAATGACCACGTGTTCGTAAAGCGCCATTGTTCCTCTTCCGTTGGGGAGGGCGGCGCGTCTGGGGCGGAAGTTCCGCAGACGCGATGGATCTCAGGCGCGGCGGTCGAGCTTATCCCGACCTGTTCGCGTTCCGGCTAGAGACCGCCATCCGTGAAGAGGCGGGCTAGTACGCGAAATCTTCCCCAGGAGCAAGGGCTTGGGGCGGCGCCGCCTTAGCGGCCGGCGCTCTTCCAGGCCTTTACGGCGCTCAGGGTCTCGGTGACATGGTCATTGGGCGAGGCCGCGCTGAAGGCGTGCAGCACCTTGCCGTCCGGGGCGATCACATAGGAGGTCCGGCTGGACCAGCCCGGACGCACGGCGAGGGTGGCGTCATACTGGCTGGCGATCTTGGCGCCCGGGTCGCTGGCCACGGGGAACTTGCCCGAGCACTTCTCGGTGTCGGCCGAGAAGGCCTGCAGGCGGTCGAGATTGCCGGCGGTCACGCCGATGACGGTGGCGCCGTTCTTCTTGAACTCATCTACGGCCTCGGCGAACAGTCGGGCTTCCAGATTACAGCCGGCGGTTTCGGCGGCCGGGAAGAAGTAGACCACGACGGGGCCCTTCGCCCGGGCCTCGGCGAGCGAGAAGGCCACGGGCTTGCCCGCCAGGAAGGCGGAGGCCTTGAAGTCCGGCGCGCGGGCGCCCGGCGCCAGGGCGGCCTGGGCCGGAATCGCAAAGGCGGCGGCCAGGGCGACCGCGGGCAGGGTGGCGGCCAGAAGGCCTTGCAGGCGTGGCATGATGGAGCTCCCTTGAACTTGCCCTGTTGTACGGCGACGCCCGGCCCTTGTCTTCGCAAAGGCTGCGTCCTCGGCGCGCCGGCAAATGAAAATTAATCAGGTTGAGCTAGTGTGGGACGGTCCGGGCATCGAATACCGGCAGGGAGGAAGAGCATGTCTTCCGTAGTGACGTCCTCGTACCGTCGGACCGTCTCCGACCATTTCGAACCGCAGGATGATAGCGATCCCGCCGCCCAGCGCCGACTGCGCGGTCTTCTTGAACAGATCGACTACACCGCCTTCGCCTCCAATCGCGAGGTCGTGGCCCAGATGCTGGGGACGGTGGACGTGGCCAAGTTCCAGCGCCTGGCTGTGGCGGCCGCCCACGCCCGGGCCGCCTGGGTGGCCGAGGCCGTGGCGCTGAGCCAGCGCTCCCACCTCCTGGGGCCTGCGGAGGTTGCCCGGCTCGCCCATCTGAGGTCAGCCTTCGAGGAGCTGACGGAGGCCTATGAAGCCATGCGCCGCATGGTCGAGCGCGGCTATCTCAACTGCGGTCCAGCCCCCGCCGTCTGAGCCCCCCCTAATGCATCGGCCGACCGATCCAGTCGGCCAGGACCGGCAGCACCTGCTGGGCTGGCGCAAAGCCGCGGGTCACCGCGCCATACTGTCCGGACTCGTCGGGTCCGCCCACCAGGGTCGGAAACCCGGTCACGCCGGCCTTCTGTGAGATCGCATAGTCGGCCCAGGTCTCGTTGCGCGCGTCCTCGCTGCGCCAGTTGGCCTGGAAGGCGCCGATGTCCGCGCCCGGGACCACCTCGGCCAAGATGTCGCTCAACACCTGTTCCTGGGTCACATCGCGCCCCTCGCCATAGAAGGCGTGCTGAATGGCGCCCAGATAGTCCAGGGCCAGATCCGGCCGTTCGCGGCGGATCACCACCACGGCCCGGGCGGCGGGATCGGTGTCGTAGGTGAAACCCGGCTGGGCCATGGCCTGATGGCTGAAGCTCTGGCCGGAGGCCTCGGCCACATGGACCCAGTGGCTGCGAAGCTCGACCTTGGCCGCATCGGTCATCGGCTCGGCGACGCCGGGCCGCAGCCCGCCCATGACCAGGCGGATCGGCAGGGTCTCGCCAAAGGCTGCACGAACCGCCGCGATCACCGGCCAGAACCCGTAGCACCACGAGCACATGGGGTCGGCGAAGTAGATCAGATGGCGGTCGTCCATGGGCGGCTCCCGGCTGGCCTTAGGGGGAAGAAGGCTGCGGAGTCTGACTCATCGGGGCGCGCTCGTCACCCCGGGGGCGAGGCCCCGCGCTTGCCGCCCTTTGACTAATCCCCTAACCCTCGCGGCTCGGAATCGACCAGAGCGCGCGCCGCCCGCCGGACGCCGCCATGCTAAGGGAGCGCAACGCATGAGCCTCGCCTTCATCTTCCCCGGCCAGGGCAGCCAGGCCATCGGCATGGGCGTCGATCTGGCCACCGCCTTCGCCCCGGCCCGTGAGGTCTTCCAGGAGGTCGATGACGCCCTGGGGCAGAAGCTGTTCGCCCTTATGCGCGATGGCCCAGAGGGCGACCTGACCCTGACGGAAAACGCCCAGCCGGCTCTGATGGCCGTGAGCCTCGCCGTCACCCGGGTGCTGGAACACGAGTTCGGTCTCGGCGTCGACAAGGCCGCCTTCGTGGCGGGTCATAGCCTCGGCGAGTACTCCGCCCTGGCGGCTGCGGGCGCCATCAGCCTGGCCGACACCGCTCGCCTCCTGAAGCTGCGCGGCCAGGCCATGCAGCGGGCCGTGCCGGTGGGCGAGGGGGCCATGGCCTCCCTGATCGGCCCCAAGACCGACGTCGCCCTGGCCGAGGCCGCTGCGGCGGCCGGCGCCGAGGTCGGCGTCTGCGTCGTGGCCAACGACAACAACCAGGGCAATGTGGTGATCTCCGGCGCCAAGGCCGCCGTCGACCGGGCCGTGGAGAAGGCCAAGGAATTGGGCGCCCGCGCTATTCCGCTGAACGTGTCGGCGCCCTTCCATTGCCCCCTGATGCAGCCCGCCGCCGATGAGATGGCGGAGGCCCTGGGGGCCGCGACCATTGTCTCACCCCGCGCCCCGCTGGTGGCCAATGTCACCGCCCGTCCGGTCCATGATCCCGAAGAGATCCGCCGCCTGCTGGTGGAGCAGGTGACCGGCCGGGTGCGCTGGCGCGAAAGCATCACCTGGCTGGTGGAGACCGGCGGGGTCACCCGCTTCGCCGAGGCCGGGGCGGGCAAGGTGCTGTCGGGCATGGTCAAGCGCATCGCCCCGGACGCCGAGGCGACGCCGCTGAACGCGCCCGCTGACCTCGAAGCCTTCGCCAAGTCCCTCTGAGCCAAAAACGCCGTGGAGGCCCTCTAGATGTTCGATCTTTCCGGAAAGACCGCCCTGGTGACCGGGGCGACGGGGGGCATTGGCGCGGCGCTCGCCCGCGCCCTGCACGCCCAGGGCGCTCACGTCACCCTGTCAGGCACCCGCGAGGCCGTGCTCGAAGAGCTGGCCGGCGAGCTCAAGGACCGGGTCAGCGTCGCCTCGGCCAATCTGTCGGACCCTGAGTCCGTCGACGGGCTGGTGGCCAAGGCCGAGGCCGCGGCCGGCGCGCCCCTGGATATCCTGGTGGCCAATGCCGGCATCACCCGTGATGGCTTGTTGATGCGGATGAAGGACGAGGACTGGGACTCGGTGATCCGGGTGAACCTCGAATCCTATTTCCGGCTCAGTCGCGCAGCTGTGAAGGGCATGATGAAGCGCCGCCATGGGCGAATCATCGGCATCACCTCGGTGGTCGGCGTGATGGGCAATCCCGGCCAGACCAACTATGCGGCCTCGAAGGCCGGCATGATCGGCTTCTCCAAGGCGCTCGCCCAGGAGGTCGCCAGCCGGGGAATCACCGTCAACTGCATCGCCCCCGGCTTCATCGAAAGCCCGATGACCGAAGCGCTGAACGAGGCCCAGAAGGGCCAGATTCTCTCGACAATTCCGGCGGGGCGGCTGGGGACAGGCGACGAAATCGCCGCGTCTTGCGTCTATCTCGCCAGCGCCGAGGCCGCCTATGTCACCGGCCAGACCCTGCATGTGAACGGTGGCATGGCGATGATCTGAGGGCTGGTTTTCGGCGTCCGCTGCCCGCTGGCTTCGCCGGTGGGAACATGCTACGGCGCACGCCGATTGAGCTGGCCTGGACTGTCCGGGACCATGTCCGAGGTCTCAAACCCAACACCGCCAACGGTTGACAAGCAGTCTCCCGTCGCGGATGCATCAGTTGAAATTAGAGGGACTAAAAGCGAATGTCCGACATTCTGGAACGCGTGCGCAAGATCGTCATCGAGCACCTCGACGCCGATCCCGAGAAGGTCACTGAGAAGGCCAGCTTCATCGACGACCTGGGCGCGGACAGCCTCGACAACGTCGAGCTGGTCATGGCCTTTGAAGAAGAATTCGATATCGAAATCCCGGACGACGCCGCTGAGCATATTCAGACGGTCGGCGACGCCGTGAAGTTCATTCAGGAACGTCTGGGCGCCTGACGCCTGGGCGTCTCGCCCTGAAGTACCGACAATGACCGCCGCGTCCCTTAGGCCCCTGCGCCGGAGAGGCGCGGCGGTTTTCGTTTAGGCGGCTGGGGAGTAGAAAACGCCATGTCGAACGCCAACACCCGCCGCGTCGTCGTGACCGGCCTCGGCCTTGTGACCCCGCTCGGTTCGGGCGTTGAGGTCACCTGGAAGGCGCTCCTGGCCGGCAAGTCCGGCGCCGGGAACATCACCACCTTCGACGCCAGCGACTATGCCTGCAACGTCGCCTGCGAAGTGCCGCGGGTCGATGGCCGCGGCGGCGGCGGCCCCGATGTGGAAGGCGCCTTCGATCCCGACGCCATCATGTCGTCCAAGGATCAGCGGCGGATCGACGATTTCATCCTCTACGCCATCGCCGCGGCCGACGAAGCCGTGCGCGACTCCGGATGGGCGCCGGAGGACGACGAGGGCCGCGAACGGACCGGCGTCATCATCGGCTCGGGCATTGGCGGCCTGGCGACGATCGAAAAGACCAGCATTGAGCTGCACGAAAAAGGCCCCCGCCGGGTCAGCCCCTTCTTCATTCCGTCGGCCCTGATCAACCTGGCGTCCGGCCAGGTCTCGATCCGCCACGGCTTCAAGGGCCCGAACCACTCGGTCGTGACCGCCTGCGCCACGGGCGCCCATGCGGTCGGCGACGCGGCGCGCCTGATCAAGTATGGCGACGCCGACGTGATGATCGCCGGCGGCGCCGAGGCGGCCATCTGTCCGGTGGGCATCGCCGGCTTCATCGCCTGCCGCGCCATGTCGACGGACTTCAACGACAACCCGACCAAGGCCAGCCGGCCCTATGACAAGGACCGCGACGGCTTCGTGATGGGCGAGGGGGCCGGCGTCCTGGTGCTGGAAGAGTACGAGCATGCCAAGGCCCGCGGCGCGAAGATCTATGCCGAGGTGGCGGGCTACGGCCTGGCCGGCGACGCCTATCACATCACCGCCCCGGCCGAGGACGGCGATGGCGGCTTCCGCGCCATGCAGGCGGCGATCAAGGATGCGGGCATTTCGCCCGCTGACATCGACTATATCAACGCCCACGGCACCTCGACGCCCCTGGGTGACGAGATCGAGCTGGGCGCTGTGGAGCGGATGCTCGGCAATGCGGCGTCCCGGGTGACCATGTCGTCCACCAAGTCGGCCACCGGCCACCTGCTGGGGGCGGCGGGCGCCATCGAGGCGGCCTTCACCTGCCTGGCCATCCGCGATCAGATCGCGCCGCCGACCATCAATCTGGACAATCCCTCGGTGCGGACGCCCATCGACCTGGCCGCCAATGCGGCCCAGCCGCGGGAGATCAAGGTGGCCCTGTCCAACAGCTTCGGCTTCGGCGGCACCAACGCCTCCGTGGTGTTCAAGCAAGTCTGAGCCCATGGCCCGAAAGACCCGCGCCCGACCGGCCCGAAAACGCGCCGGGTCTTCGCCCCTGCGTCGCCTGATCGTGACGCTGACCAGCGCCGCCTTGACCTTTGTCCTGGTCTTGGCGCTGGCCGGCCTCTGGGCGCTGTGGATGTACCGGGGGCCTGGCCCGGAGGCGGCCTCGGAGACCACCACAGTGATGCTGCGCCGGGGGGCGGGCCTGCCGGAGATCGCCAGCACGCTGGAGACCTCCGGGGTCATCTCTTCGGCGCCGATCTTCCTCGCCGCCGCCCAGGCGACGGGCGCGGCGCGGGAGCTCAAGGCCGGGGAGTACGAGTTCCCCAACCGCGCCTCCATGGCCCGGGTCCTGGACGATATCCGCGCCGGCAAGGTGGTCCGCCATTTCGTGACCGTGCCCGAGGGCGTCACGTCGGAAATGGTCGTCGAGATTTTGGCCGAGAACCCCCTGCTGACCGGCGTCGCGCCGGCGCCGCCCGAGGGGGCGATCCTGCCTGAGACCTACCAGATCGAGCGGGGCGAGGACCGGGCCGCCGTCCTGCAGCGGATGATGGACGCCCATGACGAGGTTCTGGCGCTGCTATGGTCCAAGCGCCAGCCGGGCCTGCCGGTGCAGAGCCCGCAGGAGGCGGTGATCCTGGCCTCCGTGGTGGAAAAGGAGACCGCCGTGGCCCGCGAACGCCCGCAGGTCGCTTCGGTGTTCGTCAACCGCCTGCGCCGCGGCATGCGCCTGGAGAGCGATCCGACCATCATCTATGGCCTGACCAAGGGTCGGCCGCTGGGGCGCGGCATCCGCATGTCTGAGCTGACCGGCGCGACCCCGTACAACACCTATATGATCGATGGCCTGCCCCCGACGCCGATCTGCAACCCCGGCCGGGCCGCCCTGGCGGCCGTGCTGGACCCGCCGCAGACCGACTATCTGTTCTTCGTGGCCGACGGCAGCGGCGGGCACGCCTTCGCTGCAAGCTATGAGGAACACCGCCGCAATGTGAGCCGCTGGCGAGAGCTGGAGCGCAATCGCACGCCTGCGCCCAAGGCCCAGGCGCCCGAAGCGCCCGCCGACGCGCCCCAGACCCAGGCGGAGCCTTGAGCGCCCGGCCGGCTGACGAGACCGCTGCAAGGGAAGACGACGGATCATGCCGATTTCGGGGATGACGGGCTTTGGCCGGGTCGAAGGCGCCCAGGGCGACTGGAGCTGGGCGGCTGAGGCGCGCTCGGTCAATGGGCGCAATCTCGATGTCCGCTTCCGCGGCCCCCCCGGCTTCGACGGGCTGGAGCGGGCGGCGCGGGAGGGCGCTCAGGCGCGGTTTCAGCGCGGACAGGTGACCGTCGGCCTGCAGGGCAAGCGCGCCGAGGGGCAGGTCCAGGTGCGGATCAATCTCGACCAGGTGGAGCGCTATCTGGAGGCCACGGCCCCCCTGGTGGCCGCCGGTCGCGCCGCGCCCCCGAGCCTGGATGGCTTGCTGGCCCTGCGCGGGGTGATCGAGGCCGCCGAGCCCGACGCTGACCCGGAGGCCCAGGCGCGTCTGGAGCAGGCCATGGCCGCTTAGATCGGAAGAGCACACGTCTGAACTCCAGTCACGTCGTAAACTCGTATGCCGTCTTCTGCTTGAAAAAAAAAAAACAGTGTAGCATGAGCACTGGTAGCCACACACC
>CALEOQ010000388.1 GCA_937910255.1 uncultured Caulobacteraceae bacterium
GCACAGTTGCTAAAAGTATGGCAAATACTGGAGCTATGCGACACACGAACTTCTCTCTGTTTTTTTTTTAATGATCCGGCGCCCACCGGGAGCTACACTCTTTCCCTACCCGACGCTCTTCCGATCTACGTCGAACTGGCCCAGACGGTCGGCGATCTCCAGCGGCTGGGCGATCATCATGCGCAGCACGGGGCGCGCAAAATAGACTTCCTGGGTGCGGCCGTTGATGGTGATCACGCCCTTGCCGGGCTTGATCCACACGCGGGCCACGGCGTTCTTGCGCTTGCCGGTGGCGTAGGCGCGGCCGTACTGGTCGATGACCGGTTCGCGCGGTGCGGATTCGGGGTTGGAAGAGAGGCTTTGCAGGGCCTCGAAACCTTGGGTCTCGGACATGGGCCTCAGGCGCTCCGCACGTTCTTGGCGTTCATCTCGGCGAACGCGATGGTCTCGGGGTTCTGGGCGGCGTGCGGATGCTCAGCGCTCGTATAGATGCGCAGGTGAGTCATCTGCTTGCGGGCCAGAGGGCTTTCCTTGGGGAGCATGCGCTCCACGGCCTTTTCCAGGATACGCTCGGGGAACTTGCCGCCGAGGATCTTTTCGGCCGTCCGTTCCTTGATGCCGCCCGGATGGCCGGTATGCCAGTAATAGACCTTGTCGGTCAGCTTCTTGCCGGTGAACTTCACCTTGTCGGCGTTGACGACGACGACGAAGTCGCCGCAATCGACGTGCGGGGTGTAGTCGGGCCGATGCTTGCCGCGAAGACGCATGGCGATGAACGAGGCGAGGCGGCCGACCACGGCGTTCTCAGCATCGATCACGATCCACTTCTTCTCGACCTCGGCGGGCTTCAAAGAAGCCGTGGTCTTCATCATGGGGACGATCCGTAAGTTGCGACGGCGGCAAGGCGCCGGCGACGTGAGGCGCGGCATGTACGGGTCGAACGCCGCCTTGTCAACACGGATGCCCCGGAAAGCCTTATAAAACACGGCCTCTAGAGACAAGGTATCATATTACCTCGACCAGCCGGGCGGCCTATCTCGCCTTCAGGCCCTGCTGCTCCAACCGCCATTTGAACTGGTCGAAGCGATCCTGACCAAAGAAGGGCTCGCCGTTGAACGCCACCATGGGCACGCCGTAGTGGCCGGCCTGGCGTTGCGCCACCTGATTGGCTTCGACCACGGCGTCGAGCCGCGCGGATTCGGCGTCCACGGCGCCGGCCAGGTCTTCGGGATCGAGGCCCGCCCGCTCGGCGGCCCGGGCCAGGTGGTCGCCCTCGTGCCAATTCTCCACCTCGCCGCTCCAGATCACCCGACTGACCTCCGTCAGATAGGCCAGTCCCTTCCCCCGCTCGGCGGCGACGACGCCCATCTGGGTCAAGCGATGGATATGGGGCTGTTCCTTGGGATAGGTGCGGGTGGCCATGTCCATATAGACCGGGTCCGGGCGCGGCCAGCCGAACGGCAGGCCCTGGAAGGCGGCCTCCCGGTGGATGTCGGTCAGGAAATAGCTGAACCACAGCGGGTCGCGGGTCTCGAAGAACTCCGGCGTGCGCACGGCCAGGGGATAGACCGGGCGGATGTTCCCCTTCACGTCATAGGCGGCCTCCAGGGCCATCAGCCGCGGCGTGATCATGTAGGAATAGGGCGAGCGGAAGGACCAGTAGAGGTCGTAGGTCAGAGTCATGGGCGTCCCTCCTGGCCGCATAGCCGTCGCGGCGTTCATCGTTTTGGCATGATAACTGTCAGTTCCTGTTCGTCCAGGGCTTGAGCGCCCGTCATCGCCTCGCCACGGCTTTGTCGTATGATGTCGCGACACCGACGTCTGATCACGGATTCTCCATGACCCTCCACCGTCGCGCCCTGCTGGGCGCCGCCGCGGCCGGCGCCGCTTTTTCCGGGTACGCCCTGCGCGCCCAGGCCCAGACCGCAGCCGCCCAGGCCGCCGACGAGACCTATCTCAACGAGGTCCACGGCTATGGCCCGCTGGTCCCCGACCCCTACAAGATCCTCGACCTGCCCGAGGGCTTTTCCTACCGGGTGATCTCCCACGCCGGCCAGACGATGGATGACGGGTTCTTCGTCCCCTACAAGGCCGACGGCATGGCCGCCATTCCGATCGGCGGCTCGAAGATCGCCCTGCTGCGCAACCACGAACTCAATCCCCGGGACCTGAACTATGGTCCCACGGGGCCGGGCCGCAAGCTGATCGACAAGCTGAAGCCGGGGCAGGCCTATGATGTCGGTCCCGACGGCCATCCCCTGCCCGGCGGCGTCACGACCCTGATCTACGACCTGAAGAGCCAGCGGCTGGAGAGCCAGCACCTCAGCCTGACCGGAACCCTGATCAACTGCTCGGGCGGCGCGACGCCCTGGGGCTCGTGGCTGTCCTGCGAAGAGACGACCCTCTCGAGCCAGGCCGGCCTCGGCAAGTCGCACGGCTGGGTCTTCGAGGTCCCCGCCACGGCCAAGGGGCTGGTCGATCCCGTCCCGCTCACGGCCATGGGCCGCTTCCAGCATGAGGCCGCCGCCGTCGATCCCGGGACCGGGGTGATCTACGAGACCGAGGACTCCTTCGACTCCAAGGGCCTCTTCTACCGCTTCCTGCCCCACGACCGGCGCAACCCGGCCAAGGGCGGCCGGCTACAGGCGCTGGGCTTCCGCGACGCCCCCGAAGGCGGGGATGCGCGCAACATGAAGGGCTCGGAACCCACCTGGCGCGTCGGCGAGACCCGGGACTGCGTCTGGATCGATGTCGAGGGCTCGGACAATCCCCACGAGGACCTGCGCCTGCGCCTGCAGGCGGCCGGCGCAGCCTTCGTCGGTCGCGGCGAAGGGATCTTCTGGAGCCCGGAGGGAGTCTATTTCACCTGCACGTCCAGCGGCCCGGCGGGCCATGGGCAGGTGTTGCGCTACATCCCCAGCCCGCACGAAGGCCAGGCCGGCGAGGCCGATGCGCCTGGGCGGCTGGAGCTGTTTGTGGAGCCGACCGATTCCCGGGTTATGGACTTCGCCGACAACCTGGCCATCTCACCCTGGGGCCACATGTTCGCCTGCGAGGACCGCTATTCGGAGACCCTGCGCAACCATCTGAAGGGGATCACCCCCGATGGTCGGATCTATACGATCGCCCGCAACGTCTTCGAGGGGAACGCCGAGCTGGCCGGCGCCTGCTTCTCGCCGGACGGCTCCACCTGCTTCGTCAACATCTACTGGCCGGGCCTGACCCTGGCCATCACCGGCCCTTGGAGCAGCTTCCGGGTCTAGACTCGGCGAATCCGCCAGGCGAAGGCCGTCGCCAGTCCAAGGACGACGGCGGCCATCAGTTGGTGCAGCATGCCTAGCCACAGGGGCACGGCGAGCATCAGGGTGGCGATGCCCAGGACGGCCTGAAGCAGGGTCGCGTGGGTGGTGGCCATCATCAGCCGCTTGGCCGGCGGCGGCACATAGTTGGTCCGCCTTGCGCTGATCGCCATCCAGATGACGGCGATCGTCAGGACATAGCCGCCAAGCCGGTGATGCAGCTGCACCGCGCCCTGGCTGTGGGCCAGGGTGCCCCATAGACCATCACCCGCATAGTTCCGCGGGAAGAGCGTGCCGTTCATCAGGGGCCAGTCATTATAGACGAAGCCGGCGTCGTTGCCGGCCACCAGGGCGCCCAGCAGAATCTGCAGAAAAATCAGGCCCATCAGGCCAAGGGCCAGGGCGCTCCAGGGGCTGGGCAGAGGCTGTCGCGCCTCGCCCCGCCAAGCGTCCAGGGCCGTCCATATTAGGGCGGCGAACAGGATGAAGGCCAGGCCCAGATGGACCATCAGCCGCTCCGGCGCCACCGAGACCCGGTCCGCCAGGCCGCTGGCCACCATCCACCAGCCGATGGCGCCCTGCAGTCCGCCCAGCGCCAGGAGGCCGACGCAGCGCAGGATCAGGCGCTTGGGAATTTCCCGCCGCGCCAGGAAGTAGACGAATGGCAGGGCGTAGACGAGGCCCACCAGCCGGCCGAGGAACCGGTGCGCCCACTCCCACCAATAGATGGTCTTGAACTCCGCCAGGCTCATGCCCCGGTTCACCAGCTGGTACTGGGGGATCTCCTGGTACTTGGCGAATTCGGCGTTCCAGTGCGCCTCGGACATCGGCGGCAGGGCGCCGGTGACGGGCTTCCATTCCGTGATGGAGAGGCCGGAGTCCGTCAGCCGCGTCGCGCCGCCAACCACCACCATCGCAAGGACGAGAGCGGCCACGATGGCGAGCCAGAGGGCGACCGGCGTCGATCGGTCCGAGCGCAGGAAAGAGGTCATTACGGCGAGATCGCGCCTCTTTTGGGTTTAAGTTGGGCCATGGGCTAAAGCACCCGACGATTTCCGTCTATGGCCTGCCGCGCTTGCCAGGAGATTGGGAACCCCGCAAGCTTGACCGCATTGAGGGTGGGCGGCGTCTTCAGCCGTCTTCTGGGAGGAAACGAACCATGAGCGGCGTCGGAATTCTGAGCGCAATCATCATCGGCATCTTCGCCGGCTGGATCGCCGAAAAGATCATGAAGCGCGACCACGGCCTCTTCACCAACCTTCTGGTGGGTCTGGTCGGCGCCCTGATCGGCGGCTTCATCGCCAACCTGATCGACTTCCCCTTCAGCGGCTTCATCGGCAGCCTGATCGTCTCCACCGTCGGCGCCATTCTGCTTCTGGCCATCCTCGGCCTCATCCGCCGGAAGTGACAGGCCCCCGGCGCGCGCCCTATAGGGAGGTGCGCGCCGGCCCGGCGCGAGGTTCGATGGGGCTTTCCATGAGCGCGCGCCAACGCAAGCTGATCGGCATGTTCGCCATTCTCGCCTTCGTCGCCGCCTATGCTGTGACCGCCGTCGCCATCGGCGAGCGCCTGCCCGACCACATCGCGGTCCAGGCCCTGTTTTACGGAGTCGTCGGCCTGGCCTGGGGCGTGCCCATCCTGCCGCTGATCAGCTGGATGAACCGCGGCCGTTAGGGCCGTTGGCCCAGCCGCGGGCGGGGAGCTTCGATGTGATGCTTGTTTCGACCCCGCCGTCTCAGGCGATGGTCGGAGCGGCGGGATTCGAACCCACGACCCCTTGACCCCCAGTCAAGTGCGCTACCAGGCTGCGCTACGCTCCGTCGCCAGCGGCGAGGTCGCGTCTTATAGGCGGGCGCCTGCGGCCCGGCAACCCGCAAAGTCAGGCCTGCCGATCACCATCCCCAAGCACGCGATCCAGCCGCGCCTTGGCGGCTTCGAGATCCTCCAGAACCAGCGCCAGGCGGTCGCGGATTTCCGACTCCGCCAGCGTCTCGTCCGGCGCCTCGCCCCCGAGACTCGCCCCCGATTCGTCCAGCAGCCGGCGCAGGCCCTGGTCCTTGTGGAGCTTCTGGACGCCCTTGATCGTATAGCCTTCGTCGTGCAGCAGGCGCCGCACGCCCTGCAGGACGGCGATGTCCTGGGGCCGATAGAACCGGCGACCGCCGGCCCGCTTCATCGGGCGGATGAATGAGAACTTGGTCTCCCAGAACCGCAGCACGTGCTGGGGCACGTCCAGCTCCTCAGCTGCTTCCGAAATCGTCCGGAAGGCTTCGGGGCCCTTGGCCACGGCCTAGTCTTCCTCTGCGAGCGCCTTGTCGACCCTCGCCTTCATGACCTGGGAGGCCCGGAAGCCGATCACCCGACGCGGCTCGATGGCCGCCGGCTCGCCGGTCTTGGGGTTGCGGCCCATGCGCGCGCGCTTGGCGCGGACCTGGAAGACGCCGAAGCCGGAAAGCTTGACCTGTTCACCGGCCTCCAGGGCCTGGATCATCAGCTCCAGGGTGCGTTCGACGAGCGTCGCGCAGTCCTGCCGAGACAGTCCGACCTCGTCGTGAACCGCCTCGCAAAGATCAGCTCGCGTCAAAGTCGAGCCCTTCATGCGTACCCCGCCCCCGGACAAACCAACTGGTCCCCTCATGCCGTGATTGTCGGGCAAGGTCAAAGGGTTCCGGTCCAGTTCTGCGCCCAGACTCAGAAGCGCAACACGCAGGCGCCCCAGGTCAGGCCGCCGCCCATGGCCTCCAGCAGCAGAAGATCACCCGGCTTGATGCGGCCATCGGCCACCGCGACGGCCATGGCGAGGGGAATCGAGGCTGCGGAGGTGTTGGCGTGATCGGCCACCGTCGTGACCACCTTGGACTCCGGAATGCCCAGGCGACGCGCGACCCCTTCCAGGATGCGCATATTGGCCTGGTGGGGCACGAACCAGTCCACTGCGGCGACATCGATTCCGGCGTCGGCGGCCGCGGCCGTGACCGCTTCGGAGATGTTGACCACGGCGTGGCGGAACACCTGGTTGCCCTGCATCCGCAGCTTGCCCACCTCGCCATTGGTCGAGGGGCCGCCGTCCACATAGAGGAGGTCCTGCTTGGTCCCGTCCGCGCGGAGCGCAAAGCCCAGCAGGCCGCGATCCTCCGTCGTCCCCGCCCCGGCCACCGGCTCCAGCACCACGGCCCCGGCCCCGTCGCCGAACAGCACGCAGGTGCCCCGGTCGGCCCAGTCCATCAGCCGGGTCATGGTCTCGGCCCCGATCACCAGGGCGCACTTGGACCGGCCGTGGGCGACGAACCCGTCGGCCACCGACAGGGCGTAGACGAAGCCCGAGCAGACCGCCTGGATGTCGAACGCGACGCCCACCGGGCAGCCCAGCTTGCGCTGGACGATGGCTGCGGTTGCCGGGAAGGTCAGGTCCGGGGTGGTGGTGGCGACGATGATCAGGTCGATGTCGTCCGGCGTGCGGCCCGCCGCCGCCAGGGCCTTGCGCGCGGCTTCCACGGCCAGGTCGGAAACGGCCTGGTCGGGTGCGGCGCGATGGCGCTTCTGGATGCCGGTCCGCTCGCGGATCCATTCATCGCTGGTGTCGACGAAGCGCGAGAGGTCGTCATTGGTGACAATATCGTCGGGCAGATAGCCGCCCACGCCGGTTACAGCGCTGCGAAGCACGGAACTCAACTTACTCGCCTCCCTGGCCCGCGGGCGGCGGCGGACTGGCGCCGAAACCGAGACGGGTCATGCTTCGCGTGATCTCGGCGGCGAAATCGCTGCGCGCCAGATCCGCAGCCACCTGAATTGCGTCGGCGAAGTCGCGAATCTCGGCCCCACCATGGCTCTTGACCACCACACCATTGAGGCCAAGCAGGGGCGCCGCGGCCGGCGGGCTGAGCTTTTCGCGGAAGGCCAGCAGAGCCTTGCGCGCCATCATCGCCCCGAGCTTGGACGGCAGGCTCGACATCAGGGCCGCGCGCAACTCGCTGGTGATGAACTTGGCCACGCCTTCGGCCGTCTTCAGGGCGACATTGCCGGTGAAGCCGTCGGTGACCACCACGTCGACGACGCCGCGGGTCAGGTCATCGCCCTCGACGAAGCCATAATAGTTCAGGCCAAACTCGCCCTCGCGCAGCATGCGATGGGCCTCACGGACCTCTTCGTGGCCCTTGATGTCCTCGGAGCCCACATTCAACAGGCCGATGCTGGGGCGCTCGACCCCGTGGGCGGCGCGGTGAAAGGCCTCGCCGAGGATGGCGAACTCCACCAGGCGTTCGGCGTCGCAATCCACATTGGCGCCGACATCCAGAACCGTGGTGAATCCCGAGACGGTGGGCCAGCTGGCCGTCAGGCAGGGTCGATCGAGATCGGCGCTCATCCGCAGCACGAGCTTGGAGATCGCCATCAGGGCGCCGGTATTGCCCGCCGACACCGCACCCTGGGCTTCGCCCAGCTTCACAGCTTCGATGGCGTTCCACATGCTCGAGCCCTTGCCCCGTCGCAGGGCGGTGGCGGGCTTTTCCTCGCTGGCCACCACCTTGTCGGTGTGGCGCACCTCAACCCGGCCGGCCAGGTGCGGCAGCCGAGCCAGCTCGGGCTCGATGACGGCGGCGTCCCCATGGGCGAGAAAGCGCAGCCCCTCCCCCATCTTCCCGGCGGCATGGGCCATTGCCGGAATGGTGACGGCCGGGCCGTGATCGCCGCCCATGGCGTCGATGGATATGGTGACCGATTGGCTCACGACGTGAATTCAGCCCCTATTCGCCGCAGGTCCGCGGCGTTGTGCCCGGCCCATGGCCGAGGATCACCCATTGTCGTCCTTCAGCCGCTTAAGCACGGCGAAGGGCGAGTCGTCATCCTGTGGCGGCGTGTAATCGAAGGTTTCCCCCGGCAGTCGGGGAAAGGGGTCGATCTCCACGGCCAGGTGTTCGATCACATAGGCGGCCAGATCAAGCGTGTCGCCTTCAAGAATTTCAGGCGGATCGGGCGACTCGGGATCCAGCTCGATTTCCACTTCCGGGTCCGGCGCATTGGGGCTGCCTGCCGGCACGAAACGAAGCTCGATCGGGCCCTCGACCGTCTGGTCGAACACCTCAAGGGACAGGCCCGATTCCTGCTCGACCACGGCTTCGAACCGCCCGCCGATCTCCACGCCGTCCAGCCAGGTCCGCAGGCGCAGATCGGCGCTGAGGCTCTTGACCTCCCGCACGCCCAGCTGCGGGGCCAGGGCCTTGAGGACCTCGGCGTCAGGCTCCAGCCGCAGGGTGACCGGGCCCCGGGCCAGGGCGCCCATCTTGAACGGGTAGGTCCAGACCTCGCTCACGGCGCCACCCAGGCGACGTCGCCCGCCAGGAAGCCGTCCAGCGGCTGGTCCGCCAACGCCTGTCTCTGGCTCAGCACATAGGCCACCATTGCGGCCGTCGGAGCCTCGGCCGCCTCGGCATAGACCGTGCGCCCGACCAGCGCCGCCAGCGGCGCCTCGTCCGGCAGGGCCGCCAGGGCGGACTCGTAGGACTTCACGCGGCCATAGAAGGCCTCGCCCAGCTTGCGCATCTTCTTGCCGACCGACAGGTCGCCGACCCCCATTTCGCGCAGGGCGTCGTCCAGGGCCGAGACATAGGCGTCGAACAGGGCCTGGGCTGTGTCAGCCGCCGGCTCCCCCTGGCGCTTTAGGCGGTCCAGCAGCAGGACCACATGCAGGGAATAGAGTTCGAAACGGCCCTCGACCGTATCGGGCGCCCCCAGGCGGCTGTAGAATTCGGGCTGGCGGGCCTGAGACACCACCTCGGCATAGAGCTTCTGCCCCGCGATCCTTGCGGGTTTTGGACGAAAGAGACGCTCCAGGATCATCTTGGCCTCGATTTCGCCGCCACAGGGCGTTAACGGCGGCATTGAACTAAGGCCCCGCGGGCGATAGGTCAAAGTCTTGAAATCTTGAACAGGTCCGGTTCCCACATGTTTCGCCGTGTCGCCTTCGCCGCCCTTACGGTCGGACTGCTGACCACCAGCGCCTGCGCGCCGATGACCACCTATTCCGGATTCCAGGCCATCGACGCCAATCCCAAGGACGTCAAGGTGGGCGAGGACACCAAGTCCACCGTCCGCGGCAGCCTGGGATCGCCGTCGGCCACCTCGACCTTCGAGGACGACGTCTGGTTCTACATCGCCCAGGTGAAGGAGCGCGTGGCGTTCCGCCGCGCCCAGGTGGTCAACCGCGAAGTGGTCTCCATCACCTTCAATCCCGAGACCGAAGTGGTGGAGAAGGTGGACCACTACACCCTCGAGGACGGCAAGGTGATCGCCTATAACGACCGCGAAACCCCGACCCGCGGCCGCGAGCTGACTGTGCTCGAACAGCTGCTGGGCAATGTGGGCCGCGGCGGCATGCTGCCCCGAGATGACGAAGGGGTGCCCGGCACCCGGCCCGGCGACCGCTAGATCCGCCACACGGCACCAATGAAAAACGCCCCGGAGATCGCGCTCCGGGGCGTTCGTCTTTTCGAGGCTTGAAGTCTGCAGGCTATCCGACGCCGTGGGCGAGGACGGCCAGCAGCAGCAGGGCCACGATGTTGGTGATCTTGATCATCGGGTTCACCGCCGGACCGGCGGTGTCCTTGTAGGGGTCGCCGACGGTGTCGCCGGTGACGGCGGCCTTGTGAGCCTCCGACCCCTTGCCGCCGTGGTGGCCCTCTTCGATCAGCTTCTTGGCGTTGTCCCAGGCGCCGCCGCCCGAGGTCATCGAGATGGCCACGAACAGGCCCGTGACGATCACCCCCATCAGCATGGCGCCCAGGGCGGAGAAGGCGTCGCCCTTGCCGGCGATGGCCATGATCACGAAGAACAGCACCACAGGCGAGACGACCGGCAGCAGGCTGGGCACGATCATCTCGCGGATGGCGGCCTTGGTCAGGATGTCGACGGCCCGGCCGTATTCCGGCTTGACCTCGCCGGTCATGATGCCGGGGTTCTCCTTGAACTGGCGGCGAACCTCGACGACGACGGCCTCGGCCGCCCGGCCCACGGCAGTCATGGACATGCCCCCGAACAGGAAGGGCAAGAGGCCGCCAAACAGCAGGCCGACCACGACATAGGGGTTCGACAGGTCGAAGGCGACCTGCGTCATGCCTTCGAAGAACGAACCCGGCTCGGCCGTGGCGATGAAGTAGCGCAGATCCTCGGTATAGGCGGCGAACAGCACCAGGGCGCCGAGGCCGGCCGAGCCGATGGCGTAGCCCTTGGTCACCGCCTTGGTGGTGTTGCCGACCGCGTCGAGGGCGTCGGTGGAGACGCGGACCTCAGCGGGCAGGCCTGCCATCTCCGCGATGCCGCCGGCGTTGTCGGTGACCGGACCGAAGGCGTCCAGGGCGACGATGAAGCCGGCTAGGGACAGCATGGCCGTGGTGGCGATGGCGATGCCGAACAGCCCGGCCAGGCCGTTGGCGACGATGATGCCGGCGATGATCACCAGGGCCGGAAGGGCCGTGGATTCCAGGCTGACGGCCAGACCCTGGATGACGTTGGTGCCGTGGCCGGAGACGCTGGACTTGGCCACCGACTTCACCGGCCGGAAGACCGTGCTGGTATAGTATTCGGTGATCACGACGATGGCGGCGGTGACGGCCAGGCCGACGAGGCCGCAATAGAACAGCGACATGCCATCGAAGCTGCGCGCGCCGACGCTGACGGCGCCCGGGACCATGGTGGTGGTGACCCACCAGATGGCGCCGACCGACAACAGGCCGGTGACGATCAGCCCCTGATAGAGGGCGCCCATGATGTTGCGGGACTTGCCCAGGCGCACGAAGAAGGTGCCGATGATCGAGGTGATGATGCAGACGCCGCAGATGGCCAGGGGCAGCAGCATCATCGTTTCGACCGCAGCGGTTCCGCGGAAGAAGATCGCCGCCAGCACCATGGTGGCCACCGTGGTCACCGCATAGGTCTCGAACAGGTCAGCCGCCATGCCCGCGCAGTCGCCGACGTTGTCGCCCACATTGTCGGCGATGGTGGCGGCGTTGCGCGGATCATCCTCGGGAATGCCGGCCTCCACCTTGCCCACCATGTCGCCGCCCACGTCGGCGCCCTTGGTGAAGATGCCCCCGCCCAGGCGGGCGAAGATCGAGATCAGCGAGGCGCCGAAGCCCAGGGCGACCAGCGAGTCGACCACGGTGCGGCTGGTCAGCTCATGGTCGAGGGGACCGGTGAGGACGAAGAAGTAGCCGGCCACGCCCACCAGGGCGAAACCCGCCACCAGCATGCCGGTGACCGCGCCGGACCGGAACGCAAGCGAAAGGCCCTTTTCCAGGCTCTCGGAAGCGGCCTGGGCGGTGCGCACATTGGCCCGGACCGAGATCAGCATGCCGGCGAAGCCCGCGCCGCCCGACAGGACCGCGCCGACCACGAAGCCGATGGCCGGCTCTGGGCCAAGCAGCAGCCAGACGGCGATCAGGATGACGACCCCGACCAGGGCGATGGTGGTGTACTGGCGGCGCAGATAGGCCTGGGCGCCTTCCTGGATCGCCGCAGCGATCTCCTGCATCCGTTCGTTGCCGGGTGAAGCCCGCATCAGGAATGCGGACTGGACGATGCCGTAAAGCACCGCCAGCAAGCCGGCGACAATCACCAGCGTAAGCACGAGACTCATCGTTTAGGCGCCCCTTTTGATGGCGCGAGCCGGACTAGACCGCCCCCGGATGGAGACCGCCGCCGGTCGCTACGTTTCCTCTTGGGTGAGCCAGCATGCATGCGCCGGCCCTTATCTTTTCTAGCCCTGGGACTGTGCCAAGGTTGCCAAGGGGGCGCAACGGTTGTGGTTGATGGCTCGCTCGCCTTCAGCGGCGCGCCCGATCAGGCGCTGGGCGGCTTGGGCACGCCTGTGCGCCGCTTGGCCGTCTGGGACATCACCGACACCGACTGAATGTCCTTGCCGCCCAGGCGCACGGCCTCCTTCAGCATCACCGCCTTGAGCCGATCGACGTCGAGGCTCAGATAGTCGTCCTTGCGCGTGAACGGCGTGCGATGACCGGCGCGGACCAGGGCGTCGCGAAAGAAGGGTTCACGCTCGCGGAGCTTCTGGATATTGGCCACCTGAGACAGGTTCAGCCGAACGGCGACGAAGACGTAGTTGACGACGAGGTCGCGCACCACCACCGGCAGGGCTACAGGCGAAATGTCCACATGCTGGCCCGTCGCGGCCTTCTCGGCCGGCGCGCCCCCCGCGGCAAGACCAGGTCCAGCCAGCAGGGTCAGGGGAAGGGCGGAAACGAAGGCGCGGCGCAGCATGGGTTTAGCCTAGCGCAAACAGGGTTGCCGCAGTCTTTACGACCCCCCGGGCCAGAGCTCAGGGGTGGGTCCACCCCCCTCGTCCCGGCGGCGCGGGCGTTCCGTCGATCCGCACCTCAACCCCCTCCCCGGCTTCGATCACGCCGATCACCGGCAGCCCGAGCATCTTGCCGGCCTCGGGCGGCGCGGTCAGGACGAGTTCATAATCGTCGCCGGAGGTGGCCAGCGTCATGAGGCCCTGGCGGCGATCAGCTTGATCGGCGAGCCAGGCTGCGCCGACGGGCGACAGAGGCATGCGATCAAGATCCAGGCGAAGGGCCACGCCGCTGGCCCGGGCGATATGACCGGCGTCGGCGATCAGGCCGTCTGAGATGTCGGCGCAGGCGCTGGCCTGATCTCCAAGGGATCGGGCGAGGTCCAGACGCGGTCGCGGCAGGCGGTAGCGGTCGGCCAGATAGCCGTCCGGATCGTCCAACTGTCCCATGACGGCCCTGAGGCCCAGCCCGCCGTCGCCGATCGGCCCGCTGACCATCACCAGATCCCCCGGCCGCGAGATCGGAAGAGCGTCGTGTAGGGCAAGAGTGTAGATCTCGGTGGTCGCCGCAGCATTAAAAAAACATAGCAATACCGTCGCCTGCCCACAGTCCTGTCCACGAACACACACACGACACCACAACTGCATATGGC